>JBILFN010000021.1:0-19413 GCA_044351575.1 Chitinophagaceae bacterium | reverse complement strand
GTCACTAGGGCTCAATTACCCCAATGCCAGCGATAGAGTGTTGAGCGATTCGATCAAGCCCGGGGGGGATATCTATATACACGGCAGTTGTGTAACGGTAGGGTGTATTCCCATTACAGATCAGCAGATCGATGAATTGTATGTGCTTGCTGCCTATGCCCGCGAACAGGGGCAACATTATATTCCCGTTCATATTTTTCCCTGTCGTTATGATGTGCCCAAGAGCGTTTCGTATCTCGATGAGCTGACCAAAGACGATCCCGCGCTCAAAGACTTTACCGACCAGCTTAAGGACGCCTACTTCTTTTTTCAGAAGACAAAACGATTGCCCATTATCATGATCACCGACGATGGCCGCTATCATGTCAATGAGGCTAAAGGAGTGATCGCTGCTAAGAAGAGCCCTGTTTCAGCTTCTATGCCTGCATTGGAGCAAAAGGGATTGGCTGCCGCTGCAGTGGCTCCTCCCCGTAAGGTGCGCCAGTTGGGAAGCGTGCCGGATTATGTAGATCAATGGCCCCGGTATCCGGGCGGAGCCGAGGCCTTTGCCCGCTTTTTGGATCAAGTATCGTCCTCTGTTGCCGAGTATTTGCCCGCAGGCATAACCCGGGCCTTTATTCAGGTAGAATTTGTGGTAGACAGAGATGGAGTACCGGTCAACTTTACCGTGGTTCGCGGGCTATCGAATGCCCCAGCGCTTCATCAAAAGCTGATAGAGCAATTAGAGAAAATGCCGGCCTGGAGTCCTGCTTTGTTGGCCAAAAAGCCGGTGGCTAAACAAATGTTGCAAACCCTAACTATCGATCTTAAATAAAATCCTATGTCCATTAACCGTAAGGTCCAGACGCTCGACGAGTTTACCATACAGCAGTTGCGCGATTTTCCGCAAGCGACCGGAGAGCTTTCTAATTTACTCCGTAATATTGGACTGGCGGCTAAACGGGTCAATGTTGAGGTGAACAAGGCCGGGCTTGTCGATATTTTGGGCGATGCCGGTACCGTTAATGTGCAGGGCGAGAAAGTAAAGAAGCTCGATGTCTTTGCCAACGACCAATTCATCAAAGTACTGCAACATGGTATTAGTTGCGCCGGTATTGCCAGCGAGGAACTCGATGAATTTGTGGCGTTCGATGACGAAAAAAGCATACACTCCAAATATGTGTGTTTGTTCGATCCGCTCGACGGCAGTGGCAACATTGACGTGAATGTTTCTATCGGTACCATCTTTGGCGTTTACCGTCGGGTAACTCCGGTGGGAACAGTGGTGACGAAAGAAGATTTTTTACAACCCGGCAGTAACCAGGTAGCTGCCGGTTACGTGGTATACGGCTCTTCGACCATGCTCGTTTATGCCACCCGCCGCGGTGTAAATGGATTTACGCTCGATCCCTCGATCGGAGAGTGGACCCTCAGTCATCCTGATATTCGTTGTCCCGAGAAAGGAAAGATTTATTCGGTCAATCATGGTAGTTTTTTTGAATTTGACAAAGGCGTGCAGTCCTACATTACGGCTTGCCAGCAAAAAAGCAAGGAGGAGGGTGGGCCTCTTCGCCAACGATATGTGGGCAGTATGGTAGCCGATGTGCATCGCAACCTGATCAAAGGTGGCATCTTTATGTATCCCGGTACCACGAGCAAGCCCGATGGAAAACTTCGGTTGCTGTACGAGTGCAATCCCTTTGCCTTTATTGTTGGGGTCGCAGGCGGAAAGGCAACGAACGGAAAGCTTCGAACCCTCGATATTGTCCCAACTTCGCTGCATGAGCGATGTCCTTTTTTCGTGGGTAGTAAACTGATGATGGAAGAATTGGAAAAACATTTGTCATAGTATGACCAACGCTATCATTCAAGTCGATGGACTCGTTAAGCGCTATGGAACGCTCGAGGCTGTGTCGGGAATTAGTTTCTCCGTAAAAGAGGGAGAGATCTTTGGGCTTCTTGGTCCCAATGGGGCCGGCAAGTCTACCACCCTCGAAATTATCGAAACGCTTCGCACTAAGACATCCGGACAGATCAGGGTGGGCGGGTTTTCGATAGATGAAGCTCCATCTGCGATCAAAAAGATAATTGGGGTACAGCTCCAAAGCAGTGGGTATTTTCCCGGATTAAACTTGATACAGCTGATTGAACTTTTTGCCGGACTATATGATTGTACGGTCGATCCGATGCAATTGTTGGCGCAGGTCAACTTACAAGATAAGGCCAAGGCCAAGGTCAAAGAGTTGAGTGGAGGGCAGCGGCAGCGGTTCTCTGTGGCCACTACACTAATCAATCGACCCCAGGTTATCTTTTTGGATGAGCCTACGACAGGTCTCGACCCGCAGGCTCGTCGCAGTTTGTGGGAAACCATTCGTACGATCAATCAGCAGGGTACGACCGTGGTCCTTACCACGCATTATCTCGATGAAGCAGAATTTTTGTGCGATCGTGTAGCCATTATGGATGCAGGAAAGATCATTGCGCTCGATGCTCCCTCCAAAATGATCGACGATCTGATCGCTACCGGTTTTGAGAGAAAAAAAGAGATCAAGCTGGCCAATCTCGAAGATGTATTCATTCATCTTACCGGTCATTCGCTTCGCGAAGGTTGACCTCGGCTACCAAAAAGATACTTCCGCAGATCAAGATAAGATCTTGCGGCTCGGCCGCAGTTTTAGCAGCGATCAGCGCCTTGTCTACGCTTGGGTAGGAATCTCCTGCGAGTCCGGCCTTATTGGCCAACTGCTGTAATTCTTTTTCGGGTAAGGCCCTTGGTAATTGCGCTTTTGTAAAATAGTAACAAGCCTCTTTCGGAAGTAGCGAAAGCATGGTTTCGATCGATTTATCATTGACCACCCCTACAATGAGGTGCAACTGACGATGCGGGGTAAGTTGTAGTTGATGAAGCACTTGACGAATGCCTGCTTCGTTGTGGGCTACGTCGATGATGATAGTGGGAGCTTCGCCGATCTTTTGCCATCTTCCACCCAGCCCGGTCAGACGTCGTGTAGATCGCAGGCCCGTTGCTATGGCCGTTTCATCGATACGCCATCCCAGTAATTGCAATTGTGCGATCGATTCCAGCACGGTCAATACGTTCTTGGTTTGGTAAATGCCCGGTAAGTCCAGTTCGTAGCTGACCGGGGGGTTGTTTTTTCGTGCAACGTCTACTGCCAGCTTTTCATTTTTCCATTCGTAGCCTAATAGTGTACAGTTTTTGCCCGCTATCTGTACCGGAGCTTTCTCTTTGTGCGCCTTTTGTATAAAAATGGGTAGGGTGTTATCTGAGGGCTCACCGATCACAACGGGTACGTTGGGTTTGATAATACCGGCCTTCTCCGCTGCGATCTTCTCCAAGCTGTCTCCCAGTAGCTGCATATGGTCCCAATCAATATTGGTAATTACCGATAATACCGGGGTTATTACATTGGTGCTGTCCAGTCGACCGCCAAGCCCTGTTTCAATGATGGCGATGTCTACCTGCTCATTGGCAAAATATTCAAAGGCCAGGGCTACCGTTACTTCAAAAAAACTAGGCTCTATCTTTTCTATCGTCGGTCGAAGGGTATGCACCAGTTCTACGATCTGTTGCTCACCGATCATCTTTCCATTGATCTTGATCCGTTCTCGAAAGTCGTAGAGATGAGGAGAAGTGTAGAGTCCCGTTTTGTAGCCCGCGGACTGCAAAACAGATGCCAGCATGTGACTCACCGATCCTTTTCCGTTCGTGCCGGCCACATGTATCGTTCGTATTCGTTGATGTGGCTGCCCCAGTGCCTCGCACAAGACAAGTGTGTTAGAGAGATCTTTTTTGTAAGCAGCGGCTCCGATTCTGCTGAACATCGGAAGCTTCGAAAAAAGATAGTCGAGCGTTTGCTGGTAGTCCATTACGGTATCGCTATCTGTTTCTTAGTTGATCCGGAAATTGAATTGAACGGTGACCATCGATTCGTGATCGGATGCATCGAAGCGCATTTTTTCTAAGTAACGAACAATGGCTTGCTTATATGCATTTCCTGTCGTAGAAGAACCCTTGGCCAGGCTGATCAATTTTCCAGAACCATCGGGTGCTACCAGAATATTCGCGTAGATGGTGGCTTTATTCAGGTCACCTTCGAATGCATAGGATCGTACGATCTTTCGGTCTCCTCTCGTAACGCGCGGTCCTACACCAAGGCCGGCTCCCGTGCCGGTTCCACCTCCAAGGCCGCCCCCGCTTCCGCCCCCGGTACCATCTCCGTTACCCGCACCCATTCCGTTTCCTCTTCCGCCGGTTTGCTCGAATTGATCGGTGGCTCCGCCTCCACTGGCGGTTCCTGCATTAGTCTTACCCATTATCGCTCTGGGTTGTGGAGGTGCGGGCGTCTTGACCACGGGTAGGGGTCTGGTAGTGGAGCTGGTGGGTTTTATCTTTTTCTTCTCGGGTCGAATGGTTTTGGTAGAAGGTAAAGACGCAGCAGCGCTATTTTCGTCCGATTCGGTAGTAGCAGCCGGCTCGGGCGTGCCCGGTGCCATGGGTGCCTCGGAGGCCCTTCCTGCCGCCTCTGCAGCCATCGTAGTTTGTCCGCCTCCACCTCCACCATCATTTTCGGCGGGTGGGTCCGGAGGCCAGTTGACCTCTACCTCCACGCTGCTCTGCGAAACGGCTGTTTCAAATACGGGGATCTTCCAGCGCAGCAGAAAAAGCAGCAACAACATGGCTAGGGCGATCGTCGCTGTAATGGCAGAAGCTCTGTTTTTGGCGTTTAGCGAGAATGATAGGGCCATCGTAGAATGATTAATCTGGTAACGGCTAAGCTAATTTATTATGGGCTCTAAGTGCTCAATAAGTTGTTAAATAATTATAGGACTAATGGGCAAAATCTTTTTCGAACTGCCCTCTTATTCGCTCGATCGGTGGATTAAAATAACCAAAGCGCAACTCCGGGAACTCATCCCTTAGTTCTTGCTGCATTGTTTTGACGCCCATGCACGCTCCCGTATCGGTTACGCCGATCTTACCCAAATACCAATCGGGGTCAATGTTAAAGTTGCGCCATTGGATCATCTTGAGGCCGGTCTCTCGAATTAGTTTTCTGAGCGCCTCGTATTCGGCGATAGAATCTGTCATGCCCGGAAAAACAAAATAATTGATCGATGTCCACCCTCCAAAGGAGGTCATCACTTTTAAGCTCTCGACGATATCTTCGAATTGGTAGTTGTTGGGTCGGTAGTAGGGCATGTAGATCTCGCGCCGCGCCGAGTTGGTGCTTACACGAATGGAGTTCAATCCGGCTTTACAAAGCTGACGAACTGCATCTGGATTCGATCCGTTGGTATTGATGTTGAGACTCCCTTTAGGGGTATGTTTTCTGATCTCGATGATCGAATCACGGATTGTTTCCCACATTAGTAAAGGCTCGCCTTCGCATCCCTGTCCAAAGCTTATGATAGGATAGGGAGCCGTCTCCAAATGTGGAACGGTAAACTCCACGATCTCCTCTTTGGTGGGTTTAAATTGCAAGCGGTCTTGTGTCGATACGATGGGCTCTTCGTCGGGTTGCAACGAAATACAACCTACGCAATTGGCATTGCAGGCAGGGGATACGGGAACAGGACATTCCCATCTTGCTAACGAAAAATTGCGGGCGGCCGGGCATTGGTAAGTCTGGCAGCAATTATTCATCAGGTGCTTAATAAGGCGGTTGTGGGGATAGGCTTTTAGCAGTTGTTCGGTGCCTTTGTTGATCTGGTCCTGATCGTATCCGTCGCAGTCTTGTCTAATGTCGGCCTCAATTCGCGTAGCGGGCACATAAAACGTATCGTCGCTCCAGCCTACGGCCGTGTAGCAAAACAAAGGAAGGGTAGGAGCATCGGCAGCCGTCTCGTACGCGGCCAGATAAAATCCCGTGTGAGCGGGTGGAATAAAGGCGGCAACAGCCCATCCTTTTTCGCAAAGACGCATTTCGCCGGTCGTAACGTCTATGCCAATTCCCCTTCGGCCGGGAAGTTCATATAGCGATCCTCCCGTTGGCAGTTCGATCCAATCCTCATTGGGTACGGGTACGGCATCCCAACCGGTGCGTCCGGTTACATAGAGGGTGCGGTCCTCGAAGATCTTCCCATTGGCATCGGAGTAGAGCAGGTAGGGGGAGGTCATTTAGACAAGGTTTATTTTTTGTTGACAATGGGCATTGAACTCGGCGACCTCTCTTTCATCGATAAAGCTATCTTTCTCGATTGGTTGCTGCATCAACTCATTCGATCGCAGATCGATGGTCAGCAGATCATCCTTTACGATCACTTGCACTATTTTTTTCCATTCGATTTTTTTTCGGGGAAACGAGGGGTAGTCGATGCCTTGCTCGGTGAATCTGACACGCAAGGGGCGCAAAGAGATCTTAAAGAGTAAGAACAGAATCAGTAAAATGCCAGCGCTCTTGTAAAAGCCAGCCATCGCCCAGGCAAAGCAAGGAAAGATATAAAACAGGGTAAGGTCACTGTAGTGGGGAGCTCTCTTTTTAGCCCATAACCTGTTTAGCGGAAGAAGTATCAATGGCAAGAACAGGCCGTATACCAAGAGTACTTTTTGTTGGTCGCCCCCTACTGAAATGGCTATATAGGCAAGCGTTGCTCCGTTGAGTAAAACGATCCACCAGCCTAGTGTCTCGTACTGCTTTTTTTTAGTATTGATAAGAGAAAGCGAGAAATTGGCAAAGGAGTTTTGCATGCAGCCATCAGCGATTTGCGCTGGAGAGCAAGTTACAAAGTTTAAGTAGAAGTCGGGCGGCCACATTGGCATTCCAGTCATTGTCACTGATCCCTACCTCGCAAAGATCGAAACCGATCAGGGTTCGTCCGCTGTTGATGATGCCGGAGAATAAAAGATAGAGTTCCTCGAGCTGAAAGCCACCCGGAACGGGCGTGCCGGTATCGGGGCATAGACTTCGTTCCAGTCCGTCAATATCGAAGCTGATGTATACCTGTTGCGGGAGGGCGGCAATGATCTCCTCGACGGTTTGGTGCCAACTTTCTCCTTTGAGTTGCCGTTGTTTTATCTCTTTGTCGAAGTATGTTTTTACGCGCCCGTTACTTTTTTTGATGTAATCGAATTCCTCTTGGCTGTAATCTCTGACGCCGATCTGAATGAGTTTTTCGATTTGAGGGATCTCTCGCAGCGCATTGCACATAATACCGGCATGCGAATAGTGGAAGCCTTCATACGTGTCCCTAAGGTCGCAGTGCGCATCTATTTGCAAAATGCCATAAGAGCCCTTGGTCTCTGCCAGCGCTTTCATAAACCCCAGTGGTGTACTATGATCGCCGCCGAGCAATCCTACCAATTTTTGTTGGGTCAGTAGCGACCGTGTTTGCTCATACACCCACTGGTTGAGCATGGCGCCCCCTTCATTGACCTCGCGAAGACTTTTGGTCATGAACTGATTGTCCTTTACATCGTCACCTTTAGAGATATAGTCGATGTAGAGTTCTGCCTCTCGTCTCAGGTAATCGCTCTTCATCAAGATCTTCTTGTCACATGGCTTCAAGTAGAATCCTTTCTTCCATTCGTCGGGCAGCTCCTCGTCGTAGATGTCCATGTGATGGCTGGCCTTGAGGATACTCTCGGGGGCACGTGCCGTACCGGCTCCATAACTGACAGTTACCTCCCATGGAACGGGCAGCACGATCAGTCCGGCATTTTCTTCGTTGGTAGGTAGCCCAAAAAGATTGTGGTTGGGATTGCTGACGCAATTGGGATTATGCAAAGAAAGGTCCTTCATACAGGGGCCGCCATAGGGTTGGCGCGGCAAGTTACTATCAATTCTGTCGGAGACAAAAAAAACAGCAAAAAATCAGGGACGGCTTAACGAACGCAGGTGCGAGACATGAGAGGCCACGGCCAGCCGAACGCGGGGATACTCCAGGTAGGGTATATTGAATTCACGGCAGGTCTCTCTGATGATCTTGCTGATGGCCGGGTAATGTATGTGCGAGATGCGGGGAAACAAGTGGTGCTCGATCTGAAAGTTCAAGCCCCCCAGCCACCACGAAATAAAGCGGTTATGGGTGGCAAAGTTGGCCGTAGTCTTTAGCTGGTGTACCGCCCACTCGTCCTCGATCGCCGGTCCATTTTTTTCGGCATCAATAAAGGAGGTGCCTTCGACGGTATGCGCCAACTGAAAAACGATACTCAGTACGAAGCCTGTAAAAAGGCTAAATGCCAAAAATCCCCATGCCCAGTTCACTACCCCCACCAAATAGATTGGCAACCCAATAAATAGAAACAGATGAAGTAGCTTAAAGCCCCAAAAGCTCAGGTGGTCTCGTACAGCCATAGGCTGTATGGTAACTCCGCCAATGCGGCGCGTAAAGTATTTGCGGTAATCGGTAAAGAAGATCCACCACAGGTAAAGAAGCGAATAGGCGGCCCAGAAATACCAGTGTTGAAATCGATGGATTCCATAGTGCGTTTGTGAGTGGCAAAGTCGTAGTAAGGGCCGAGCCTCAATGTCATCATCCACTCCATCGATATTGGTATAGGTATGGTGAATGATGTTGTGCTTGCTCTTCCACATAAAATTATTGGCCCCCAGTAAATTGAGGGTCAGTCCCGCCATCTTATTGACCCATTTGCGGCTACTAAATGAGCCATGAATTCCGTCATGCATGATATTAAAGCCTACTGCTGCCGTAAGTCCACCCAGCAACAGACATTCTGCAATGGCCCACAGGGTGCTCGGTGTAAAAAATACAAGGTGAATGTAGAGCGCTATATATCCTGCCAGCAGCAGCAAGGCTTTACTGTAAAGCCGCCAGTTGCCGGTGCTTTTCTGTTTTCCATTTTCGAAATAGGCGTTGATTCGTTTCTTAAGCTCCGCATGAAAGGTGGTTGAGGCATTTATCAGCTCGTCTTTGGAGGGCAGCGAAGCAGTGCCAAGAAATTTGGGTAGCGACATGATGAGAAGGGTTAGTACGTAGTGAAGATAAACTAATCGGCGAAATACTATCAGGTTTCGTTTTGAATAAGGGCATCAAAACTGTTAATTCCGATCTTCTTAACAGACAAAAAGCCTTCTCCATAGGCCACTCCGATCTTTTTTCCCATCAATCGGGCTCGTGACGAAATTCCCTCTAAAAAGCCGGGTGCGGAAATATAGGTTTGTGCATCGCCTGATAAGTTCTCGGGATCGTGGAACTGCGAACGATACGCAAGAATGGATTGCATCTTTAGGTCAAAGGAGTCGCTGATGTCTACTATGAAATCGGGCTCCAAGTATCGATCTTGAATGTAATGGAATACATACGAGGGTCTCCAGCGAGGCTGCTCGGCACCGGCCTTGTCGTGGGTTATGATTTTTGACAGTCCTGCCAAAAAGCAACTTTCTTCGACCAGTTGAGCGGCTCTGCCATGGTCGGGGTGGCGGTCCTGGGGTGCATTGGCCAGTACGATCGAAGGCCTGTATGTGCGAATGGCCGAAATTACTTTTCGTTGATGCTCTTCGTTGTTCTCGAAAAAACCATCTCTAAAGCCTAGATTCTCCCTGGCACTTACACCCATTAGCATTGCGGCGGCGGCCGATTCTTGATAGCGGGTGGCTACGGTTCCCCTTGTGCCGAGCTCTCCCTCGGTAAGGTCGACGATCGCTACTGATCTTCCTTTCTTGATCTCACCGATCAAGGTACCGGAACAACTAAGTTCTACATCATCGGGGTGGGCACCAAAGGCCAGGATGTCTACTTGCATAAATAAGAATTTAGCGGCGATAGGGGTTATAGTACCAGGCCCCGTCAATTTCACGAACGATGTTCTCGATGTCTCGGTCCGTTCTGTTCTGCGCCAGGTTCCAATCTTGTTTTAGGTTGCCACCAAAGAAAAAGGCAATGGTTTGATAAAGTCTCGCATTGATGGTGCCTTTGAACTCCTTCAGAATTTCGTAACAATTATTACCGGTTTGCCGGTTGATGAGTTTCATCAAGATCTTACCCTGGTAGACCGACAGGTTGGTCAGCGGTTCCGTAAACTGATCGCGCAATTCTTTCTCGCGGGTCTTGATAATGTTGCGACGATCTTTTTTGGACCGTACGTTCTCCAGCGTTGTATTGATCTGATTAATGGTAGATCCGGCCACGCGCGCATAGGGGTAGGTTACATATACGGCATTTCGCAATCGGTTCCAGGCAGCCATATGTTTTTCGAGTTGCTCCGGAGTCAGGTTGGTTACCCAGGCCATTTCTTGCTCGCGGTAGCTGAGCACTTCGTTCTTGTACCAAATGGCCGGCACCATAATGGTATCGTGGGGCCCCCATTTTTTCATGCGCTCGGCAAGTGATGGAATCGGCAAGATGCTATCGGCGGCCACTTCGGGTATGGTTGAACGTTGGGCTTGTACGGTTATGGAGATGCCCAATAGGCCTGCGAGCAGCCATCCCCAACCATAGTATGTAAGACGGGGTCTCTTCATATTACGAAGCTCGCTGTCCGGAGCGAACGAGGCGTATTCTGCGGGCCATGCTAATCAGCAGGCCTATTGCCGTGATCCACACGCCGTACCAAAGTAATTTGATGAACGGGTATTTATAGGCTTTCAAGGTTACGTATTGTAGCAGTGCATCACTTTCTTTGATACCCAGCTCTACCGATCCGTCGTCCAATACACGTTGTAGCTGTACGATCATTCCCTCAGTGGTCAGTGTATCGGGCAATGCGATCCATTGTCCTTTGGCAAGGGCGGCTCGCAGGGTTAACTGGTACGCGGTGCCTGTAGCAGCTTGTACGCTGATCGGAAGCTCGTAGAGTTTTCCGTTTTTGCCAAATAGGTCTTCGGGAATACTATCGCGCACTTGCAGGCGTTGCAAAAACAGCGTTCCTTTCGAGTAGAATAAGGTATCACCCGATTTTCTGACATAGGGCACGAAACGACTGGTATCGGCGGCGTTCTCGGGGTTGGGGATAGAAGTGATGTAGGTAAAGATGTCATGACTCCAGTAATGACGAGCGTCCGGATTGGCCATGAGTCCTTCGTTGCCTTTGTAGTTTACGAACGCATTTGGCATAAGTAAAAAAGAATCCGAGCCGTTCTTGGCGGCAAACCGGATCTTGTAATACCAGAGTTGTTTTTTGGGATGCGCCGAGTCGCCGATATAGGTAAGCGTGTAGTTTGCCATGCTGACCGGCATGTCTTTGATGAGGGTCAAATTCTCTCGGGGATTTTCTCCCTCTGCCAGCGGCGCGGGAATACCATCGATATTGTTTGAGATGATCTCTTTGTTCGAAGAAGAGATAAAGATGCCGAGCAATACCATGGCAAAGCCCACGTGCGAAATGGAGCCACCGGCATTCTTTAATTGCCCGTTGGCACCGATCCATATGTAAGAAAAATTAGCCACCAGGGAGTAGAGACTAAGTAGTACCGCTAACCAGATCGATACTTCGAATACGGGCCCCTTGCGTGTATAATCAATGCCGACTGTCCAGGCAAACAAGCCGAATAGCGCAAGTGTGATCACCAGTGGAAGTAACATCTTTTTCCAGAAAAAGGCAGACTCCGTGCGGCGGTATTTAAAGTATTGGGTAAGGGCCGTAAGCAACGCTACGATAATGGCCACATAGATCTGAATGCTGTTGTACGAAAATTCCACATCTTCGGGAGGAGCCAGGTTGGTGCCGAATAATTTATTGAAAACCGGAAGAGATGTTTGTCCAATAATCACCATCGCAGACAAAAAGAAAAGTAGCGATCCAATGAACATCCAGAACTCGCGGCTACTGATCTCCTCTTCTTTTTGCGGGCTGGGAATCTGTTTATAGCGAATAGCCAGCCAGCCCAAGGAGGGAATGGCGAACAGGCTTACAAAGGCCAGCAATTGCCAGTTCATGCCCAGGTCGGTAAACGCATGTACGGAGGTTTCTCCTAAAATGCCACTGCGGGTCAAAAAGGTGGAATAAAGAATAAAAAGAAATCCCAGAATAAAAAACAGATAAGTAGCTCTGAGGGAGTGCTGCGTAGATTTATAGATAAGCAACGTGTGCAGTCCGGCCACTCCGATCAACCACGGAACCAGCGAGGCGTTCTCTACCGGATCCCAAGCCCAGTAGCCTCCAAAGCTGAGCGATTCATAGGCCCACATTCCGCCCATCATGATGCCCACGCCCAGCACGGCGGTAGAGAACAAGGCCCAGGGGAGTGCCGCTGCGGCCCATCCTCCATAATTTTTTTTCCAGAGTCCGGCTATCGCATAGGCAAAGGGAATGATCGTGGAGGCAAAACCCATAAATAAAACGGGGGGATGAATGACCATCCAATAATTCTGCAACAGTGGATTGAGATCGTTGCCGTCTTTGATGCTACTGAGGTAATCGGGTCGAAGGGGCTGGGTGATATCGAAATTAACGTGCAAGGCAGGGGCATTGTCGAGTACGCCACTGTCGCGCAGTAGTATAAAAGGGTTGGACCCCATCTTCCATCCCAGTATGTACAGTCCGGTGATCATGGTGGTCAGCGCAAATTGTGCCAGACTTAATACACTCATGACCGGGGCGTGCCATTCGGACTGTTTGCGAAGCAATGCCAGACCTAAAATGCTGTGACAGGTCATCCATAGTAAAAAGCTTCCTTCTTGTCCTTCCCAGATCGCGGCCAGCAGGTATTTGAATTCAAGCGAGCGACTGCTATGCTTCCAGGCGTAATGATATTCGAACAAATGCTGTTGCAGTAGATAGACCAACAGGGCAAAGATGCCAAAGACCGCCACCGACTGTATGGTAAACGCCACACGGCCCAACCTCATCCAAGACGGTTGGTCTTCTTGCGATCGAGTAGCACGGGCGAACGAAAGAGTTGCCACAGCGGCCGCCACAAGTGATAGTACAATTAAAAGATTTCCTAACTGGCCATAGACAAGATGCTCACCGGTGTAGCTCATGGGAAAGATTTATTTGGTAGCCTCACTCACGCTGGGATTGGCAATGGTGCCAGGATGTGATTTGCCTTGCGCTTCCGCTTCTTTGTATTTCGAAGGGCATTTGGTCTGAATCTCTTCGCATTCAAATTGCCCGTCTTTGTATTTACCTTTTAGTACGACTTTTTCGCTCATCTCGAGGTTGTCGGGCTTGGCACTATGATAGACCACTTTAACGGAGGCGCCCAACGAATCGACAGCGGTAAAGCTTAGGTAATTGGGGTTGTTGAGTGCATCGTACTCGATGGGAGCCGACTTATCGAGCTTGGCCATCAGATGAACGAATTTGCCCGGCTTTTCTCTGGCCGTATCGATCGTGTCGTAGGTACTGGTGGTGTTGGTAAAACTGATCAGCACGGCAATACTGACCGCGATCAGTACCAGCAAGACAATATGCATCTTTTTCATAGCCAAAAAATTCTTGGCAAAGGTAGGTCAATTTGCCCTCTGCCCGGGTCGGCATTCGCCCCTGAATCGTTAAAATTCAGCTACATGATGCGAGCCGACGCCTTATATTTGCAAAACTAACACTTGTTTGCCTCTAAACCCGAACTTATGCAGTTTCAGCTAACCGAAGAACAATTGATGATCCAACAGGCGGCCCGCGATTTTGCCCGCCAGCAGTGCTTGCCCGGCGTAATCGAACGGGACGAAAAACAGCAATTTCCCAAAGAACAGATTTTGCAGCTGGCCGACCTGGGTTTTATGGGAATGATGGTCGATCCCGCCTATGGGGGAGCAGGGTTGGATACGGTCAGTTATGTGTTGGCCATGGAGGAGATCAGTAAGGTAGATGCCAGCACCAGTGTATGCATGAGTGTTAACAACAGTTTGGTATGTTACGGATTGCAGGAGTTTGGAACGGAGCAGCAAAAGCAGCAGTATTTAACTCCATTGGCCCGCGGTAAAAAAGACGGTGAGTTATACATAGGTGCTTTTATGTTGAGCGAGCCCGAGGCCGGCAGTGATGCGACCTCTCAACGCACCACCGCAGAAGATAAAGGCGATCATTATTTGTTGAACGGCACCAAGAATTGGATCACCAATGGCGGAACAGCCTCTGTGTATTTGGTTATGGCCCAGACCGATCCTTCAAAAGGGTCGAGGGGTATCAACTGCCTGATCGTAGAGAAGAACTGGCCCGGTGTGGTCGTGGCTGCCAAAGAAAATAAGATGGGAATCAGGGCCAGCGATACGCACACCGTCATGTTCAATGATGTTAAGGTTCCAAAGGAAAACAGGATAGGAGCCGACGGGTTTGGATTTACGTTTGCCATGAAGACCCTCGCCGGTGGCCGCATCGGTATTGCCGCGCAGGCACTCGGTATTGCCAGTGGCTCATTGGAGTTTTCGACGACCTATGCAAAAACCAGAAAGGCCTTTGGCACCGAGATCATGAATCACCAGATCATCGCCTTTAAATTGGCCGACATGGCCACCCGTGTAGACGCCGCTCGCTTACTTTGTTTAAAGGCGGCCTGGCAAAAGGACAATGGGCAAGATTATACGATCAGCTCCTCCATGGCCAAAGTGTTCTCTTCCGAAACGGCCATGTGGGCCAGCACCGAAGCGGTACAAATTCACGGAGGGTACGGGTATGTAAAGGAATATCATGTGGAGCGACTGATGCGTGATGCCAAGATCACCCAGATCTACGAAGGCACCAGCGAAGTACAGCGCATTGTGATCAGCAGAGGTATTTTAAAGTAAGTTTGCGACATGTCCGTCCATGCAAACGCCTATCATCAACTTAGATCGGAGCTCGATGCGCAAGGGGTGACCTTGTTGGCCGTTTCAAAAACAAAGCCCATTGCCGATATCGAGGCATTGTATCAATTGGGTCACCGCGACTTTGCCGAGAATTATGTGCAGGAGTTGGTCGAGAAACAGCCGTTACTGCCATCGGACATTCGCTGGCATTTTATCGGACACCTGCAGCGCAATAAGGTCAAATACATTGCCCCCTTCTGTCATTTAATTCAGAGCGTTGACAGTCTCTCTCTCTTACAAGAGATCAATAAGCATGCCCAGAAGCATCAGCGTAGTATCGACGTACTGTTGCAAGTGCATATTGCCATCGAAGAGACCAAGTTCGGTCTCGATGAGCAAGAGCTCTTCTCTTTATTGGCGCAAGCACATTTATATTCCCATGTGCGAATAAAAGGGTTGATGGGAATGGCCAGCTTTACCGACCGTACCGAACAAGTTCGAGATGAGTTTTCGCAACTGCGATCTATTTTTGAGAGGGCGCGCGGTCAATTTTCCGGTCTTTCACTCACCACACTTTCCATGGGAATGAGTGGCGATTATCGGTTGGCCATTGAATGTGGCAGTACCATGGTCAGGGTGGGCAGCCTCCTTTTTGGTGCTCGCTCCTAATCTTCTTAGCTTAGAAGGTAAATTCAATAGTTTCTTATGAAAAAGTTATTGCTTGTCGGTCTTGCGCTGGCCGCTTGTTTCGATCTTTTTTCGCAACGGTTAAACGAAGATTCGCTCTACATGCGCGCGCATTATTCCAAAGCGGAATATCGGGTGCGCATGCGTGACGGCGTACACCTCTTTTTGGTCGTCTACACGCCAAAGGATTCCAGCAAGAAATATCCAATTTTACTAAATCGCACCTGCTACAATGCCTCGGAGTATGGTGATTTCAAGACCAATAATCACCCCTCGCGCTATCTGGTAAAAGAGGGCTACATTCTGGCTTTTCAAGATGTGCGGGGACGATACATGAGCGAGGGAGTTTTCAATAACATGACCCCCAACATTCCCGGAAACGATCCCCGAAATAAGACGGCCATCGATGAAAGTTCCGATACTTGGGATACCATCGATTGGATGACACGCTCCTTGCCGGGCAACAATGGAAGGGTAGGTATCTACGGAATCTCGTATCCCGGATTTTACTCGGCAGCCTCGTTACCCGATGCGCATCCGGCTTTAAAGGCGGTCTCTCCACAGGCGCCGATCTCTGATTTTTTCTTCGATGACTTTCATCACATGGGGGCCTATTTGCAAAGTTATACGGCAGCCTTTGCCGTGTTCGGCTATCAAAAAAAGGATACCACTCGTCAGGATTGGTTCGCTCCGGAGCTGATGCGATTTTACGAGAAGCCTGTGGCCGATGGGTACGATTTTCATTTGCAGCAAGGACCACTCAGTACGTTCACCGACAACTATCACCATGATAATTTTTTCTGGAAGCAGATCGTCGATCATCCCAACTACGATAGTTTTTGGCAAAAAAGAAGTTTGCTGCCACATCTTACCAATATAAAGCCGGCGGTATTGACGGTAGGCGGTTGGTTCGATGCGGAGGACCTCTATGGACCGCTGAACATTTATAAAAAGATCGAGGCCTCTACCCCCGGAGCCCGCAATAACATCGTTATGGGACCTTGGGGGCATGGAGATTGGTCTCGTGACGCAGCGAGATCCATTCACAACCATCTTTATTTCGGAGACAGCATCGCGCAATTTTTTCAGCGTGATGTAGAGGCTCGTTTTTTTGCCTATCACCTGAAAGACGAAAAAGATCCGGCTCTTCCCGAAGCGCTTATGTACAATACGGGCACCAAGAAATGGGAACGGTTTTCGCAATGGCCTCCGGCCGACATCCCTCCCGTGCAGTTATACTTTGGAGAGGGCGGAAGGCTCAGTATCAACAAGCCGCTGCGAGCCGACGCGCAATTTCGCTATGTGTCTGACCCTGCGAAGCCCGTACCCTATACTTCGCAAACAGAGGGACTCACCTTTACGCCGCGCAATTTTATGAGCGATGACCAGCGCGAGGCCTCCCGTCGTCCGGATGTACTTACGTTCTCTACACCCGTGTTGGATAACGACCTAACGTTGGCCGGCGAGATACTGGCCAAACTAAAAGTGATCTTATCGACCACCGATGCCGATTTTATTGTCAAGCTCATTGATGTGTATCCCGACGATCATCCCAATTACCCGCACAATCCCTCGACGGTCAAGATGGGCGGTTATCAGCAACTCGTGCGTCACGAAGTGTTTCGCGGAAGGTTCCGAAATTGTTTTGAAAAACCCGAGCCTTTTGTGCCCGGTGAGCCCACCGATATTCAAATTCCCTTGCAAGATGTTTTACACACGTTCAAGAAAGGACATCGGGTGATGATCCAGGTTCACAGTACCTGGTTCCCATACATCGATCGTAATCCACAGCAGTATGTTGAGAACATTTACAAAGCAAAGGCCGATGATTTTATCTCGTCGGAGATCAAGGTATTGGGTAGCTCATCCGTGAACGTGGGAGGCGGCGCTGCTGCCGTAAAAAAGGGTTTCTGATGGCAGGCGGTCGATCCCTTATTGAAAAATATCAGCTGATACCTCACCCCGAGGGAGGGTATTATCGCTCTACCTATCGTGCCTCACTGGTGTTACCCGCCGATACGTTGCCCTCTACGTTCGGCGGTGATCGCCCCGTTTCGAGTGCTATCTATTTTTTGCTTGAGGCAGGGGACTTCTCTGCCTTTCACCGCATTAAAAGTGATGAGTGCTGGCATTTTTACCAAGGCGATCCACTTTGGATCCATTGCTTGGACCATCGAGGGCAATATCGCCGTTACACGTTAGGGGCGGGGGAGGAGCCTGATCGACACTTTCAACTGGTCGTTTCTGCAGGTACCTGGTTTGCCAGTGAGCCCGCGAGTGGTTCTGCTTATTCTTTTGTGGGTTGCACCGTAGCACCGGGCTTTGATTTTGCCGATTTTGAAATGGCCAGCGCCGCACGACTAGCGGCTGCGTATCCTGCCTATGCTGATCTGATAGGTGCCCGTTGCCGCTTGCCTTAATTGATTTATCTTCGTGACCATTTTTTATAGGTATGTCCGAAGAGAAGAGTTTAAATTTTATAGAGGAGATCATTGAAAATGACCTGCAATCGGGCAAGCACGCTTCGATCGTTACTCGCTTTCCGCCCGAGCCCAATGGTTATTTGCATTTGGGTCATGCTTCCAGTATCTGTCTGAATTTCGGACTTACCCAAAAATACCCCGGGTACACCAACCTTCGTTTCGACGATACCAATCCGGCCACAGAAGAGACGGCTTACGTAGACAGTATAAAAGAAGACGTACGCTGGCTGGGCTTTACCTGGAAAAATGAACGTTACGCCAGTGATTACTTCGATCAGCTATATGCCTTTGCCGTGCAACTGATCCAAAAGGGATTGGCGTACGTGGATGATAGCACACCCGAGCAGATCGCGGCACAGAAGGGTACGCCTACTACGCCGGGAACCGACAGTCCTTTTCGCAATCGTTCTACCGAGGAGAATCTCGATCTGTTCACCCGTATGCGCAATGGTGAATTCCCGGATGGGGCCCGCACCCTGAGGGCTCGCATCGATATGCAGCATCTCAACATGCTGATGCGCGATCCTATCTTGTATCGTATCAAGCACGCGCACCATCACCGCACCGCCGATAAGTGGTGCATTTACCCGATGTACGATTTTGCGCATGGGCAAAGCGACGCCCTCGAGCAGGTCACTCATTCGATCTGTACCATGGAGTTTGTGCCGCACCGTGAACTCTACGATTGGCTCATCAGAAATCTAGGGATCTATGCCTCTCGCCAATACGAGTTTGCCCGCAGAAATATCAACTATACCGTTACCAGCAAGCGAAAGTTGTTGCAGCTCGTCAATGAGAAAAAGGTTACGGGTTGGGACGATCCCCGCATGCCTACGATCAGCGGACTCAGAAGAAGGGGGTATACGCCGCACAGTATTCGCGAGTTTTGCGAGCGCATTGGAATCGCGAAGCGAGACAATATGGTCGATGTGGGCTTGTTGGAATTTTGTGTGCGAGAGCACCTCAACCAGATCGCCCTTCGTCGAATGGTGGTCTTTGATCCGGTCAAACTGGTCATTACCGATTACGAAGGGGTGGAGTGGTTGAGCACCGAGAATAACCCCGAAGATCCCGCTGCCGGAACCCGGCAGATCCCCTTTAGTAATACGATTTTGATTGAGCGGGATGATTTTATGGAACAGCCGCCCAAAAAATATTTTCGGTTAGCCCCGGGGCAAATGGTGCGGCTCAAGAGCGCTTACATTATCCGCTGCGACGAAGTAATAAAAGATGAGCAGGGGATTGTACAAGAAATACGATGCAGTCATTTGCCCAATAGCAGGAGCGGTTCCGATACCAGCGGTGTCAACGTAAAAGGAACGCTACACTGGGTAAGTGCACAGCATGCATTGCCGGTAGAGGTGCGATTATACGATCGCCTCTTTAGTGTCGAGGATCCCACCGACGAAACGGCCGATTTTATGCAGTATCTCAATTCGCAGTCGCTCACCGTGCTTCCTACTGTCTATGCCGAACCATCCTTATCCGAGGCTGACGAATCAGCACGCTTTCAGTTTATTCGTAAGGGGTACTTTGTGCTAGACCGCGATAGCCGCTCGGGTCATCTTGTCTTTAATCGCACCGTGGGGTTAAAGGATACCTGGGCCTCTGCCTC
>JBILFN010000095.1:0-6903 GCA_044351575.1 Chitinophagaceae bacterium | reverse complement strand
CTCGCAATCCTTCTATACCCAGCAAGGCTGTCAAAGAGGCCCAGATAACGCTGTCTTTATAGAGACGCAGTTGAGCATTTACGCTGAGTTTTTTGCCATCCCCCTCTTCGTAATCCACATCCATCTTGGCATTGAAGGTGGTATAGTTAATACGGTGAGCGGTCAATTGCCTGTAACTATCTTGAATAAAAGCAATGGAATCGAGTCGGGCCCTCTCGCGCGAAAGATCTTCTGCCGATATCGTATCTTTTTTTACGATCGCCGTCTGGATGGTCTTGGTAGCCCTGCAAGAGCAAAGGAAACCAACGATAACAAATAAGATCAGCAGGCGAATAGACATAAAATTTTATTGTATACCGGTGTGACCAAAGCCGCCTTGACTGCGGGTGGTATCGGAAAGCAAAGTATCGGAGCTCCATTCGGCCCGCGCCACCTGTTGTAATACCAATTGAGCAATGCGGTCTCCGGGCTGTATGTGTTGCTCCTGACCAGAAAGATTGATAAGGATGATCCCGATCTCCCCACGGTAGTCTGCATCTATGGTGCCAGGGCTGTTAAGGCAGGTAATACCTTGTTTGAGGGCCAGCCCGCTGCGAGGCCTAACTTGTATCTCGTAGCCAGCAGGGATCTCTACAAAGAGCCCGGTGGGAATTAATTTTCGCTCCAGCGGCGCCAGGGTAACCGGCTCGTTCAAATGGGCCCGAACATCCATGCCCGATGCTCCGTCTGTGGCATACGCAGGCAATGCGTTGGCAGAGCGGTTGATGATCTTTACAGGTACGACAGACACTTTACAAAGATAAGCAGGGCCTTCTTATATTTTTTGAAGCAACACAGTTGCGTAAGCCATCAACCCTTCTTCGCGACCGGCAAATCCCATTTTTTCGGTAGTAGTGGCTTTCACCGAAACATCGGCTGTGCTTAGCTGCAAAATGCCGGCTATTGCCTCTCGCATGGCGTCCACATAAGGTTTGATCTTGGGAGCCTCGAGACAAAGGGTACTATCTACATTCACCACACGGTAGCCTTTTTGAGAAATTAGTTCGTAGCATTTAGCAAGCAGTACCTTGCTGTCGATATTCTTATAAGCCGGGTCGGTATTAGGAAAATGAACCCCAATATCACCCAATGCCAAAGCCCCCAGCAGGGCATCGCAGATGGCATGCAGCAGCACATCGGCATCGCTATGACCCAGCGCTCCTTTGTGGTGGGGAATACAAATACCCCCGATCCAAAGCTCACGTCCCTCGGCTAACTGGTGAAAATCTACACCCGATCCAATTCTAAACGACATAGACTTGGTTTTTTGCAAATAAACAAAAAGGCCCCGGGATTAGCGGGGCCTTTGTAAAAAGATTGAACGCTATATTATTTTTTCGCACCCATATCGAACGCTACGGTAAAACGAAGCGTGTTCGAAAGAGGGTTACGGTTAACACCACTTCCAGAAGGGATCAGGTAAGCGAAGTTGAAGTTGAAAACATCGTAACGAACACCGAGACCAGTGGTGAAGTAACGACGATCTCCTTTTGTTTTGTTCTCGTAGAAATAACCGGCACGCAGGGCAAACTGGTTATTGTACCACCACTCAGCACCAGCGCCGATGGTAGTTTCTCTGATTTCTTCGGCAAATCCACCGGGTGCATCACCCAATGAGCTGAACCAGCTACCGACAACGCTCTTGCTTCTGTACTCGGCCAGATCAGCAGCAGTAGCTCCTTCGCCGGGAGGCGTAGGCACTAACAACTTGTTGAGTTCAGCACCGAACGTAAGGGTATTGTTGCTGCTATACTTCTTAGTGTACGTAGCACCCAGACCCAGGTTAGCAGGTATAAAGTCTTTGGCATCGGCATTATTGGTGTAAGACATCTTGGCACCGAGGTTAGAGAGAACGGCTCCCCAAGCCCATCCGTTACCGTTCTTCTTACCATCATGGTAATAAGCCAGGTCGGCGGCAACAGAGGACGCAGCCTTATAGGTTGTACTTCCGTTGGTAAGACCACCGGTAAGATCAGAATTGATGAATTTTAAGGTGATACCAACACCACTCTTACTGTTGAGTTTACGAGAGTAGCCCAAATCTACAGCGAACTCGCGAGGACGGTGCTCAGTACCGAGGGCAGTTCCTGTAAAATCAGTGAACTGGATATTTCCCATACTAAAATAACGAACCGTTGCGCTCAGCGCCTGGTTGTCGTCCACTTTAAAGAAACCGGTGGCAGAAGCCAGGTATACGTCATTTACCAGGTCTCTCATCCAAGGGGTGTACGTAGCGGCAATGCCAGCATTCTTGTCGTTGAAAGCCACTTTGGCTACGTTCCAGATACCTGCATATGCATCGGGAGAGGTAGCTACCCCCATCTCACCCATGGCACCCGAACGGGCATCAGGGGTAATGCGAAGGAAGGGGACTGTAGTTGTTACAACATTGATTGGGGCCTGGGCCTGTACGGTAGCGGTTAAACCACAGAAAAGCAGGATGCCAGCAGTTAGTTTTAGTGCAGTTGGTCTCATTAGAAAATTTTTAATAATGATGTAAATATAGCGTTTTTGATCAAAAAGCACCTCAAAAGCAATTTTTTTTCAATAACTGTAAATCAACTGGTTTGGGGAGACTTTAGGACCTTACGAACCCCAGAAAAGTACTGAGAACCCGTAATTTGGGATAAACGCAGCAAAAGCCACTTTATTGTTAAAATTTGGCTTTTTTTAAAAAAAATCCCAAAAAAAAGAAGTGCCCTCGTAACCAATTGTATTAAAGTGTGTTGTGTGATCACAAAATTATTAATCCCAGGGGGTCATATTGAGTCAAACTACTTAAATTCGCATCTCCACATCGACAGGCGAGCGCCCTCAGGCAATAACCCGTCGTTGGGTACGTTTATCACTGACTCCCGTTTTAGGGACAATATGTTCGAATTATGGTTTATACTCTGCGTTTTAGCGCTTACCTGCTGCTCCTTGGCTCCCTTTCTTTGCTCAGTTCGTGCAAAGGCAAGGGTCTTTTTGCCAAAAAAGCCCCTAAGTCGTCATTAACCGGCTGGAATTACAACGAAAAAGGTGGCTTTCAGGTAGCCAAGGCCAAAGACCAGGCCAATGGCCCGGGCCTTGTTTTTGTAGAAGGCGGTACGTACACAATGGGCCAGACCGAAGAAGATGTGGTGGGCGAATGGAATAACATCCCCCGCCGGGTTTCAGTACCTTCTTTCTACATTGACCGCACCGAGGTTGCCAATGTGCATTATCGCGAATATATTTTTTGGCTGGCCAAGATCTTCGATCCTTCCGATCCCGAGAACGTAAAGATCGTAGAGAACGCTTTACCCGATACGCTGGTTTGGAGAAGCGAACTTAGCTACAACGAGCCTTCGGTAGAATTATACTTTCGTCATCCCTCTTTCAACATGTATCCTGTAGTGGGTGTCAGCTGGAAGCAAGCCAAAGATTTCTGCTTGTGGAGAACCGATCGCTACAACGAACTTACGCTGGTAGAAAAGGGCTACATCAACAAAAATAATCTCAGACCCGGCGCACAGCAGGGCGACAATAACTTTAATACCCGGTCTTATTTACTGGGATTGTATACCGCGCCTCCTGGCAAGGCGATGAAGCCCAGCAAAGGAAATGCACCCAGCCTTCCTTCTGTTGAGTCAGGGATCGTAAGCCCCGAATACCGACTTCCATTCGAAGCCGAGTGGGAATATGCGGCCTATGGATTGATAGCTCAAAACCCCCGTCGCAGCATTAAAGAAGGAAAGCGCGGAGAGGAATTACAATCGAATAAACAGATCTACCCCTGGGGTCAGAATGTAAACGGACTGCGTGAGAATCGCAAAGGAAGTTTGCAAGGTCAGTTCTATGCCAACTTTAAGCGTGGGTCGGGAGACAACGCCGGTGTGGCAGGTGGATTGAACGATCGCGCCTTTTACACAGCACCCGTTGAGTCGTTTTACCCAAATGGGTTCGGGTTATATAATATGGCCGGTAATGTCAGTGAGTGGGTCGAAGATACCTACCGCCCATTGTCGAGTCTTGATTTTGATGACCAGCCCGCTCCCTTTAGAGGAAATAAATTTATGAAGCTATACGTGGCCGATTCTACCACCCTCGACCCGACCAGCCGATACGAGCGCGATAGTTTAGGTCGCGTCAAGATGTTGGAGGTTACCGAAGCCGATGCCCGCAACAGAAGAAATTACCAGCGTGGCAACGTGGCTGACTACCTCGATGGTGACTCACTGTCTGCCGCCAGTTATGGATATGGTGTTTCGACACTGATCGATCCGCTTCGCTCTAAAGTGTACAAAGGAGGCAGCTGGAACGACCGCGCTTATTGGTTGAGCCCCGGCACTCGCCGTCATCTCGAAGACGACCAGTCTTCTGCCACCATCGGTTTTCGCTGTGCCATGAACCGCGTAGGCAGCCCGGAGATGGGACCCAAAAGAAAAACAGGTTTGTTCTTTCCTACCCGCCGTCAAAAACGCTAATTATTGCCAAGATACTTTCAAACCCTCCCGAACCGGAGGGTTTTTTCATAGCCGCCTGTTTACATTTGCACTATGTCTATTCACGAGTTGTATCAAGTTTATTTGAAGCACCCTCGCATTCAAACCGATACCCGCCAGCTGCAAGCCGGCGATTTCTTCTTTGCATTAAAAGGCGATCGCTTCGATGGAAACGCCTTTGCCGCGCAAGCAATTACTGCAGGGGCGGCCGCCGTTGTTATCGATGACGCGTCTGCCTATATCGACGAAAGGACCATTTTGGTAGATGACGTGTTGCAGACCTTACAGCAACTGGCAAAGCATCATCGACTACAGTTCACCATTCCCTTTATTGCCATTACCGGCAGCAATGGAAAGACCACCTCTAAAGAGTTGGTGCATGCTGTGCTGTCTACTCAATTTAAGACATACACCACTCAAGGCAATCTCAACAACCATATTGGCATACCACTAACGCTGCTGCGAGTGGGCAACGATGCAGAGATGGCCGTAATAGAGATGGGCGCCAATCATCAACAAGAGATAGCCGGCTATTGCCAATACGTGCTGCCCACACATGGCATCATCACCAATTGCGGTAAAGCGCACTTAGAAGGGTTTGGTGGTGTAGAGGGCGTAAAAAAAGGAAAAGGCGAGTTATTCGATTTTATGCGCAACCGCCAGGGCACCGCTTTTGTAATGTGGGATTACGATTACTTGCGCAGCATGAGCCAAGGTATAGCCAGCTGCATTACATATGGCAGTCAAGACGCCGATTATCAGGGAGAGATCGTAGATGACAAAGGGTCGCCAAACCCTGATCCTTTTTTACAAGTAAAGGTGACCCAAACGCCACAGCAACTTGAAAACGAGAACAACATCATCAAGACACAACTGGTAGGCGATTACAATTTTGCCAACGTAATGCTGGCCATGGCCGTGGGCAGTCATTTTGGAGTGCCGCTGCAAAAAATCGTATCGGCCATCGAAGCCTATGCACCCTCGAATAGCCGTTCGCAATTGCTGCAAGCAGGAACGAACACCATTATTCTGGACGCCTACAATGCTAACCCCAGCAGTATGCGGGCCGCCATCGAAAACTTTGCTTCGATCAGCGCCGATAAAAAGGTATTGCTACTGGGTGCCATGGCCGAATTGGGCAACGAGAGTCTTGATGAGCATCGCTCGATCGCAGCACTAATCGCGCAATACCCATGGAAACACGTGGCGCTGGTCGGAGGAGACTTCAACAAGATCGAGCATCCTTTTCTTCGCTTCGAAAATGCTACCGAAGCCGGACAATGGTTACGGCAACAACAATTTGAGCATACGCATCTCTTGATAAAAGGCAGTCGCAGTTCGCAAATGGAGCTCGTGTTGCAAAAACCATAAGCATGAACTTTAAAAAACTTTTCTCACAATTTGAGCCTGCCGTTTTGGAGCTTATTGAAAAAAAATCAAAACAGCAGCACTTCGCAGCGGGAGAGATCATCATGCGAACTGGACAATATATTCGATCAACCGCTCTGATCTTAGAAGGTCGGGTAAAGATTTATCGGCAAGGCCCAGAGGGCGGAGAATTTTTGATGTATTATCTGGGGCCCGGACAAGCATGTGCCGTATCGATGATCTGCGCCCTGCAATCGGACACAAGTGAGATTACTGCCGTGGCAGAGGAGGACTGTGAGATCTTGCTGATACCCATTCAACTAATGGACACACTTATGAAAGACCATCGCAGCTGGTATCAGTTTGTACTGCAAACATATCGAAGTCGATTCGACGAGGTATTATCAGTAATTGATGATGTTGCCTTCCGCAACATGGACGAGAGGTTACATTTTTATTTGAAGCGCTATAAAGAAAAGACTGGAGACAAGCACCTCGAAATATCACACCAACAGATCGCCGAAGACCTAAATAGCTCAAGAGAGGTTATATCTCGCTTACTTAAAAAAATGGAGCAACGCGGAGAACTGATCTTGCACCGAAACATGATCGAACTTTCTTCGTGACCTTAGTCACGATCTCACATTTTGAACTTCGATAGCTTTGTTCAAATTCCACTTATGATCATAGCGTTAGATATTATACTCTCGCCGTCCATGCTGATCGGATTTGCGGCATCGATCTTGATCGGGCTTTCATTGGGCCTGGTGGGAGGCGGAGGGTCCATTTTAACCGTTCCCGTTTTAGTATACCTGCTGGGGGTAGAACCTGTATTGGCCACTGCTTATTCATTATTCATTGTGGGACTTACCAGTGCCGTGGGCGTTTTTCCTAAATACAAACAAGGCCTGGTGGATGTCAGGACCGCTTTGATCTTTGGAGCTCCCTCTATTGCTGCCGTATTTCTTACCCGCAGATGGCTTGTACCGGCTATTCCAACCAACATTGGGCACGTGGGAGACTGGGTATT
>JBILFN010000094.1:0-6912 GCA_044351575.1 Chitinophagaceae bacterium | reverse complement strand
CCTTACCCAGTTTGATGTTAAAATAATCACAGGCGCCCAAGTCGATCAGACGTGCCGCATCGTGATGGTCGCCACAGCATTCGTCAGCCATAATGGGAATGGGACTCTCTTTCTTTACTTGGGGCAATGACGTATACAGGTATCTAGAAATGGGTTCTTCGCAATGCTCAATGTGCAGCGGGGCCAGCGCCTTAAGGGTCTCGATAGCCTCCGCTACGGCCCATCCCTGGTTGGCATCGATGCGCAGGGGCACGGAGGGTCCTACAGCTTTGCGGATGGCTTGCATACGAAGCACATCTGTCTTGCCGTTCTTACCCAATTTTACTTTGATGGCCGGGTAGCCTTGCTCCAAAATCTTTTTGGCGTCCAGGGCCATCTTGTCGGGATCGCCGATGCTAACCGTATAGTCGGTGGTGATAAGCTTGGCATTATCACCGTTCAGAAATTTCCACAGTGGGAGGCCTGCTGCCTGCGAAGCCAGATCGTGCAGGGCCATGTCAAAAGCACTTTTGATGCTGTTATTGGCATAAACGATCGTATCTAAAAGTTGCAGACAACCATCGATGTCGAGTGCATCACGACCCAGCAAGGCCTGGCCAAAATAACGACCAATGGCCATGCAGGTCTCTTGGCTTTCTCCATTGATCGGCATGTAGGGACTACACTCGCCAAACCCAACTAAACCTTCGCGGGTCTGCAGGCGGACCACAACGTTGAGCGCATCATCGTCTCTGCCGAGCGAAGTAATAAAGGGTTCGATCAGTGGAATACGCAGGGCATAAAGACCGATCTTTTCGATATGTAACGGAGCGGCTGTCACTGGCGGTAAATTATTTGGCCAAGGTCAATTCATTGATAAGATGTTTGGCCCCTCCCAGTTTATCGATACACCAGAGCACATAGCGAATATCGACACAGATGGTACGGTTAAGGTCTTTGTCAAAAGCCAGCTTATGGCTTAAGGCCTCGTAGTTTCCATCGAAGGCCAATCCGATCAGTTCTCCTTTGTTGTTGAGAACAGGCGAACCCGAATTACCCCCGGTAATATCATTGGTAGTAATAAATCCGATCACCAGGTCTTTACGGGTAGGATCCATATACTGTCCAAATTCCTTTTTCTTGATAAGGGCTACTTGTTTGGCGGGCAGGTCGAATTCGTAATCGCCGGCCTTGTATTTTTCGAGCAATCCGCGCGAAGTAGTTACATAATCGTATTTGACCGCGTCGCGCGGTTGATACGATTTTACATTTCCATAGCTAACACGCATGGTAAAGGTGGCATCGGGATACATCATCTTGGACTTGATCGTGTCCATCTCCATAACGCCTTTTAGATAGAGTCTTCCGAACTCTGCATTCTTGGCATTGAATTGCTGCGAGAGCGGACCATATTTACTGTTGTAGTTGCCGGCAAAGGTGCTGGCGTGGGCAAAGGCCGGATCGTTTTGTAAAACAACGGCATCGGGTTTGGCGATAAAGGCACTCCAGCGCGTATTATCAAAGATCATGGTCTTCGAAAATACATCGGCCGCATAGCGACGATAGGTCTCGTCATTATCGAGGGCGCCGTATTGATTTTTGAGCATACCGTAGAACGTAACGGGATGCTGCTGCTTGTCTACGTCTTCGTAGAACATACGGGTAACGGTAGCCAGAATTTTTTCGTCGGAGGCTTTGTTCGACGATTCCAAAAATGACTTGCGAGCTTGGTCGGCAGCTGCCGCGGCTTTTTGAATATCGGCAGCGGAACTATTACGGGCCAGTACCGACTCTAACTGCATCAGCGAAGCGGCAAAGGCAATGAGCGGAGATCCCATGACCCCTTCGCTCATATACACACGGTGTTTTGCATAGGGCCTCCAGGCGTCATAGGCCTTGCCCCAATCACTGAAAAGAGACTGGTACTCCGGTTTGGTAGCTGCCCAAGCGTTAAAGCCGGTCTCTGCTTTTTGCTTTTGACCATATACATCGTACTTAAGCAACTGTTTGGTCTCGCCGTCAAAGAACTTCCAGTAATTGGCAATGCTGGCATACGAAGAGGCCAGCTGCAACTTTACGGCCGGATCTTTCTTCATTTCTTCGAACATGTACTTAAGGCGCGCGTCTCTGAGTTTTACCAACGTAGGATTGTTGATATCGGTCGCCAGTTTAATGCCATAGGAACTTTCGTAGCGGTTGGTACTACCGGGATATCCCCAGATCATCGCAAAGTCACCGTCCTTGAGTGGTTTGAGCGAAACAGGTAGATGCCATTTAGGTTTAAAGGCGATATTTTCTTTGTTGTATTTGGCAGGTTTTCCGTTGGCGTCGGTGTAGACGCGAAACACAGAGAAATCTCCGGTATGACGAGGCCATTCCCAGTTGTCGGTATCTCCACCGAATTTTCCTACGCTCTCGGGTGGGGTGCCAACCAGGCGAACATCGCTGTATCGCTGATATACAAAGGCCAAAAATTGATTGCCTTTAAAAAGTGAGCTTACGCGGGTCTCGATACTTTCATCGGCGTTGCTCATTCGCTTATTGATGGCAGCCAGTACGGCAGCTTGCTTTTGAACACGCTCTGCGCCGCTAAGCCCTTTGAGCGAATCGAGTACTTCTTTGGTAACATCATCGATACGAAGCAAGAACTGCACCGAAAGTGCAGTAGGGATCTCTTCGTTCATGGATGCCGCATAGAAGCCGTCTCGCAAATAATTTTTTTCTACGCTGCTGGCCGTGGCGATCGCATCGTAACCGCAGTGGTGGTTGGTAAATATCAATCCTTTGCTGCTAACGATCTCACCGGTACAGCCACCTCCAAAAATGATGATCGCATCTTTGAGAGAAGGTTTATTGATCTGGTAGAGTTGCTCTTTGGTAAGTTTGAGCCCTTTTTTTACCATGTCGTTATAGACTTGCTGGCCCAGTAACAAGGGCAACCACATGCCTTCGTCGGCGAATATTTTTCCGACCAGACTAGTACTGAGGAGCAGGGTAAGGAGATATTTTTTCATTGTACAATCGTTTAGGCGACAAACCTACGAAAATCCCATTTTACCGGGTTTGATTTAACATTATTTGCTATCTTGAAACCCCCAATACTGCTTATGCGAACGTCTGCGCTTTTCGTTTTTCTTGTTGCCCTGCTGCTCGCACAGAGCTGCCGTAAAAAAGATGCACCTGCGCCAACGCCAACACCCACCATTCCCGGTTGCGGCTCACTGGTTAGTCCCGCTTCGGGTTCTTTTGTAACGACCACGAGCATCACCCTTAGCTGGAGCAACGTTTTACAGGCCAGCACCTATGACGTGATGCTGGGCACAACTGCTAGCAACGCTGTGGCAGTCGCTACCGGTGTGACAGGCACCAGCCATATCATTTCTATCGCTCCTACTCCCAACGTAACTTATTTTTGGTACGTGATTCCCCGAAACAGCAGTGGTGCGGCCACGGGTTGCGCTGCGGCGGCGCGCTCCTTTACGTACATTACCATTCAGGCGCCTCCTTCGCTTGGATATTATGTGGTGGGTTATTTTCCTTCGTACAGAGCCTTAGCCGATGTGCCCGATGTAAAATTCAAAATGACCAATGTGGTCGTTTATGCGTTTTATCAGGTCAATAGTAGCGGTTCGCTGGCACCACCCAGCAGCAACACGGCCTCATTGGCTGCGGTGGCCGCCAAGGCAAGGGCCAACAATGCCCGAATTTTTTTAGGGATCAATGACGGCAGTTCGAATGGTACCACGAATTTCAAGAACATGGCCTCTTCGCCCACCGGGCGCACCAATTTTATTCGAGATGTAATGTCGGTCGTGCGAGCCCAACAATTGGATGGGGTCGACATGGATTGGGAATTTCCCAGCACCAGCGACGGAACGGATGTGACCTTTACGGCCTTAATGAAAGAGTTGTCCGATTCGCTGCACCGCGATGGTCGTTATTATCTTTCTTGCGCCATTACCGCCGGAAAATATGCAGGGGGATATAGGGATGCCATTCGCAATGAAATCTTTGGAGTGGTCGACTTTTTTAATATTATGGCGTACGACGACTTTAGTACCACGGTGCCTTACAGACATCATAGTGATTTTGCCCTGGCGCAGACTTGTTTGCAATATTGGATCACGACCCGCGGTATGCCTCCGGCCAAGGCGGTGCTGGGCGTACCCGCTTATGGAAGACCCTCGGGGATCACACAGTCCAACACGGTACTTTCTTATCGAAACATCTTATCGCAGGGAGGAAATGCGCAACTCGACTCGGCGGTGGTCAGTTCCGGATCTTTTAGTAATTACACGATCTACTACAACGGACAGTATACCGTTAAGCGAAAGGCCAAACTGGCCAAGGATATGGCCGGTGGTGTAATGTTCTGGGAAAAATGGCAAGATGCGCCCGATGCCAACTCACTCCTCAAGGCCGCCTGCGATACGGTCGGTCGAACCTACTGAGGTATTTTTTAGCAAGAGGTTGGTATCACAATTATCGCCATCACAGCAAGGCATAATATTGGTATGGCAAACAGGGCATTGGTAATGGCCGTGCACATGGACCGGTACGATCTCTTGCTGACAAAAAAAGCAACGCTGTATCATGGGGTAACAGGTTCGTTGACGATCTTCCAGAGCAGATCTTTTAGTTCGATCAGTCCTTGTTGGGTAACAGAGGATATAAATATATGGGGTACGCCTTCGGGCAATTCGCGGGCAATGGCGGTTCTTAATTCCGTATCGAGCATATCGCTCTTACTTACTGCGATCACGAATTGTTTATGCAAGAGCTCGGGATTGTACTGCTCAAGCTCGTGCACCAATATCTCGAATTCCTTTTTATGATCGGCGCTGTCTGCCGGTATCAAGAACAATAAGGCGGCATTTCGTTCAATATGACGCAAGAAACGATGCCCCAGTCCTTTTCCTTCGGCGGCTCCCTCTATGATGCCGGGTAGATCGGCCACGCAAAAGCTGCGTCCATCGCGGTATTCGACCATACCGAGATTAGGGGTTAGCGTAGTAAAGGCATAATCGGCGATCTTGGGTTTTGCCGCGGTAATAACAGACAGCAGGGTAGACTTGCCCGCATTGGGAAAACCTACTAATCCCACGTCGGCCAATACTTTTAACTCCAATACTTTCCATCCTTCGATGCCGGGCAATCCGGGTTGCGCATGCTCGGGTGCCTGGTTAGTAGGCGTTGCAAAGTGCGAGTTGCCCAAACCTCCTTTACCACCGGGCATCCAAATAATTTCTTGTCCGTCTTCGAGCACCTCTGCCTCTTTTTTTCCGCTCTCCTCGTCTCGAGCGATGGTTCCCAGGGGGACATCGATGATAATATCTTTTCCGTCTCGTCCATGACAATTGTTCGAGCCGCCTTTTTCTCCGTCTTCGGCCAACACATTTTTGTAGTAACGCAAGTGCAGTAGTGTCCAAAGGTTACGGTTGCCGCGTAAAATAATATGCGCTCCCCGTCCGCCGTCTCCGCCATCGGGTCCGCCCATGGCGGTAAACTTATTGCGCATAAAATGCTTATTGCCCGCACCGCCGTGTCCGCTGCGACAAAAAATTCTGATCTGGTCTACAAAATTACTTTTTTCCAAGGGGGCTGTTTAAGCTGCACAAAGATAACCTTATCCTTTCTTACGCTCTTTTCCCAGCGATAGCAGCATGGCCGGTAGTAAGATCAGGTTTGTAAGTGTGGCAACCACCAGCGTTAGTGAAGTAAGCCAACCCAGGGCTTGTGTTCCTCCAAATTTGCTAAAGCAAAAAATAATGAAACCTGCGATCAGTACCAGCGAGGTATAAATTATACTGATGCCGGTGCTGTAGATGGTTTGAATAACGGTCTTATATGCGTCATGCTGGTAATGAGGCAACTCTTGTTTATAATTGACCAGAAAACGGATGGTCACATCTATGGCGATGCCCAGCGCTACGCTAAAGACCAACACGGTAGAGGGTTTAAGGGGAACACCCGCCCAACCCATGGTACCGGCCGTAATGACCAGCGGAATAATGTTGGGTATTAACGAACAAATGAGGATACGCAGTGAGCGAAACAGGTAAAGCATGCAAAGACCGATCAGCAAAAAGGCCCAAAAGATCGAGTCTTTTAGCCCGCTAATAATAAAGCGACTTCCTTCTAAAAAGGTAACACTGCTGCCAGTCAGTTCGATCTGGTGCGTACGTTTACCCCATTTTTCATTTTCTGCAAGGGCCGCCATCCTCGTCGCCGAATCGGCATTGAGGGCTTCGATGCTATCCTTATTAAAGATCTGCTCGGCCTGCCATTGTATACTGTCGAGCAATCCGGGTAGTCGATAACTTCCAATATCGGCCATGCTAACGCTAATGCGGGCCTGGCTTTTGGTGCTATCCATAAACGAGCCCACCAGTTTGGCCAATGAGTTATTGTTTTGCGAGCTGTCCTTTGCACTCAGGTATTGCGAAAGCGCGGGCAAGTCGTAAGCAGAGGGCAACAGATAACTGCTGCTATCTCCTTCGAAGAAGGCCTGTCTGGCAAATTTGAGTCCTTCGGTAATGCTCAGAGGGCGGGCCATGTTGGGAATGCCTTCAATAAAGCGCGAGAGCGAATCGATGCCCTCGAGGTTGCGCATATTTCTGATAACCCCTTGCTTCTTGCGGGTATCGACTACGATCTCCAGTGGCATTACACCTTTGAAATGGGTTTCAAAAAAGCGTAGGTCGGTATATACCTGGTTCGAAACCGGCAGGTCGTCTACGATAAAGGCCTCGCTCTTTAATTTGAACAGCCCTGCGACAGAAACGGCCAACACCAGGCCCGTTACGCCGTAAATAAAGGGTCGATGATGCAGCGACCATTTTTCGAGTCTGGCCAGACCTTTGTTGAGCCAGGGATTATCGAGATAGCGGGTATGTCTTGTTTTAGGTGGAGGCAAGAAACTGAGCACGGCCG
>JBILFN010000020.1:0-19539 GCA_044351575.1 Chitinophagaceae bacterium | reverse complement strand
CAAAGTGTTTTGTATTGGGATATGCAGCAACCTGTGCCGGCCGGAGCTCACGCCTCTCTTGTGGTCTCATCGCTAGTGCAAGGAAACAACGTTGGGAGTACTTCTTTCTATACCACACTGTCACCCTCACAGCAATATGCGGGTGCTTCCGGGGCTGCGAATGCCGGGCTTGCGGCCAGAACCGGAGCCTTATCGACGGGTGTTTCCGGGTCGGGCTATATTGGGGTAACGCTTACTCCGACCAGCGGTTACCGAATACGCATTTTATCGGTAGCGTTCGGGTCTCGTTCGACCGCTTCGGGCCCGGCGCGCTGGTCACTCTTTTCGAGTGTCGATCAATTCGCAAACACTCTTTTTTCGGCCGTGTTGTTGACTAACAGTACTTGGTCGTGGCAGCAGACCTCAGCGTTGTCAATTACTTCCATTTCACCAGTCGAACTGCGCATCTATGGATACGAAGGAGTGGGTGCGGCCGCTATCAATGTAGCCAATTGGCGCCTGGACGATCTGACCATACAGTATCAGCTCGAGGCCATTTCTTTGCCGGTTACCTGGATCTTTGTACGATACGCGATAAAGGAGGATTCGGTTCAATTGCATTGGGCTACCGCAGCCGAGATCAACAATAAGGAGTTTCAGGTGGAGCGATCGGTCGATGGGCATAATTTTACTACTCTCTCGCTTGTTTACCCGGGTAGTGGACCAACGGGCACTCAGGTTCGTTATTATTCGATCGTAGATGCGCTCTTGTCCCAACCGAGCATCTTTTATCGTATCAAGCAGGTAGATAAAGAAGGTTCCTACTCTTATAGCCCAACGGTACTGGTGCGAAACAATTTGGTAATGCCTTCGCCGTTTGTATCGCGTGTATGGTTCGATCGTACTTCGGCTGTTGTAGCTATATCGGTCAGTGATGCCACCGGCTCCATGGCATTCCATCTCTATAACTCAACAGGTCAATTGGTCAGGAAAAAAGAGCAGCATGCATTCCCTTTACCTGAGCGTGCCAGTTTTACGCTTAATGTCGGGGCTCTGCCCAAAGGCATCTATTATCTGGTGGTTTATTCGGCAACGCAACGCAGCAGGGGGTACCCTGTCTATATTCATTGATCGAGCACGCAAAGGCTCTTTTCGATGATCGAAAGTGCATCGTCGATCTGGTCAGCTGTAATCACCAGTGGAGGGGCAAAGCGGATCTTGTCTCCATGGGTGGGTTTGGCCAGTAATCCCTTTTTCATCATGGCGATACAAAGTTTCCAGGCGGCTTCTTTGTCCGGATGGTCTATGACCACTGCATTCATGAGCCCCTTGCCTCTTACCAGTGCAATATGCGGGTTATTGATCTTTTCGATCCCTCTTCTAAACCGGTGTCCCATTGCTTGTGCATTGGCCGCCATGTTTTCATTTTCGATTGCCGCTATGCTGGCCTCAGCTACCGCACAGGCCAGCGGGTTGCCGCCATAGGTCGATCCATGTTGACCGGGTTCTATTACCAGCATAATCTCATCGTCTGCCAATACAGCGCTTACAGGAAGTGTTCCACCGCTGAGGGCCTTGCCCAGTATCAATATGTCGGGGCGTACGTTCTCGTGATCGCAGGCCAGGCGTGCACCGGTTCTGCCCAACCCGGTTTGTATCTCATCGGCTATAAAAAGTACATTGGCTTGTTGGCAGGCTTTCCAGGCTGCCTGTAAATACCCATCGGATGGGACTACCACACCGGCTTCTCCTTGGATGGGCTCTACCAAAAATCCGGCCACGCGGGGATCTTGCAAGGCATGGGTCAATGCGTCGATGTTATCGTAGGGGATCGCCTTAAAGCCCGGCATATACGGGCCGAACTGTTCTTTAGAGTCGGGGTCGCTACTAAACGAAATGACCGTTGACGTTCTGCCATGAAAATTTCCTTCGCATACGATGAGTATCGCATTGTTTTCCTCGATCTTCTTGTGCCGGTAGGCCCATTTGCGACAGAGTTTTATAGCCGTCTCTACCGCTTCTACGCCCGTATTCATTGGCAGTAACTTGTCGTATCCGAAATAAGTACATAAAAACTTTTCATAAGGCCCCAGCCGATCATTGTAGAAGGCCCGGCTGGTAAGGGTCAGTCGTTGTGCTTGCTGTGTAAGGGCTTCTATGATGGCAGGATGACAATGTCCCTGGTTGAGAGCAGAATATCCACTCAAAAAATCCAGGTATCGGTTCTGCTCTGTATCCCATACATAAACGCCACGCCCCCTTGATAGTACAACGGGTAGTGGATGATAATTATGGGCTCCGTATTTTTCTTCGAGTGCGATCTGCACCGGCATGTCGATAACTTGCATGGCAATTCGTTAAAAGGTAATAAAGAAAAAATCAGCGATCGTAGGGTAGTGAGCCTGGTCAGTGATTCAGCAGATCGAGATGTTGCTGCAGCAGGGCAGGGCGGGTGCTATGGCAAGAGTGCATGTTCACAATGCGAAGGTAAGAAACTATCTGTTTTGACAAAAGTAGGCCCGCTGTACAGGACTTAGAGCTGAATAACTCGAACCGTGCAGCCCAACTCTTCGCCAAGTAACATTGCATCTGGTGCTTGGGAAAAAAGTCCGAACACAGTGCTGCCCGTGCCGGTCATGGAGGCATATACGGCGCCCTGCTCGTAGAGCGATCGCTTTAACTGGGCCAGCCCTGGATGATGCAGAAATACGGTCTCTTCGAATTGATTGATCAGCACCTCTCGCCAAGTCTCGACCGGTTGAAGGATAGCGTTTTCAAGGGAATGTTTCGGATGGCGGGGTTCGCAATTTTGAAAGGCTTCTTTGGTCGATACGTGCAAGCCTGTCAATAGTAAGACCAGGTGCCAGCCTTTTAAGTCTACTGCTACCGGGCGCATGTTTTCTCCGCGGCCAGTGGCCAGCATCGGGCTATTCTCAAGAAAAAAAGGACAGTCGCTTCCCAACATCAGTGCGTAGCGCGCTAACTCACTTTTTTTTACAGGCAGCTCAAAGCGTTCGGCCAATAATTTCAACATAAAGGCGCCATCGGCACTGCCACCACCCAATCCGGCTCCTGTGGGTATTTGCTTGTGCAGGTAGATGGTAATGGCAGGTAAAGCGGAAAAATCGTTCTTTAATAGCTGGTAGGCTTTCACACAAAGATTGTCTTTCGAAGATCCCGCAATGGGAATGCCGGTTTGCTCAAGGGTAAGGCCGTTTTCTGTTTGTTGAGGGATCACTTCGAGCAGATCAGAAAAAGGTACCGGATAAAAGATGGTCTCGATGTTGTGATAACCGTCCGCCCGTTTGGCTGTGATATGCAGGCCCAGGTTGATCTTGCAATGGGGAAAAACTATCATGCGCGACTATTGCTTTCCCTCGGCGTTGCGACTATTGATCTCGTCGCGAATGGCAATGGCGCGTATGTAGTCTTCGCTGTCCAATACCTCGCTGAGCAGATTGTTTAGTTCGGTGAGTGTCATTTGCTTGAGATCGTCGTGGCCGGTCGGACGCATTTCTTCCGGCAGAGGCTCTTTTTTCTTTCTTTTTTTCTTGCCCGACTCTTCGGTCTCTTCGAATAAGATCCCTGCACTCTCCAGGATGGTATCGAGCGTGTAAATCGGACATCCGAATCGTACCGCCATGGCGATCGCATCGGAGGTACGCGAATCTATTTCTATGGTATCGTTTTCGTTCGAGCAGACCAGCTTCGAATAAAAAACACCCTCTTGCAGGTCATTGATGATGATCTCGTGCAATTCGATACCGAACGCCGTCATAAAATTCTTCATCAGGTCGTGGGTAAGGGGCCGTGAGGGGTTCATTTTCTCGAGTGCAACGGCAATGGCTTGTGCTTCGAAGCCGCCGATGATTATAGGCAGTCGGCGAATGCCATTGACCTCTCCAAGCACTACTGCATAGGAATGCGTTTGCGTAATACTATGCGATATTGCAATTATTTCGAGTTCGATCTTTTTCATCCGCCTACAAATATAAAAAAAGGCCAGGCTATAGGGTTATACACCCTTTAGTTTTTTAACGGCTGCCGTAAATGCGGGAACCACTTCGAAGGCATCACCTACAATTCCATAGTCCGCAGCCTTAAAGAAAGGTGCTTCGGGGTCTTTGTTGATAACGACGATAACTTTACTTCGGTTAACACCTGCCAAATGTTGAATGGCTCCCGAAATGCCAATGGCTACGTACAGGGTAGGCGCTATGGCCACACCGGTCTGCCCCACGTGTTCGTTGTGCGGGCGCCAGTGTGCATCTGCCACAGGTCGGCTACACGCAGTAGCGGCCCCCATTACACTAGCCAGCTCTTCGATCATACCCCAGTTCTCTGGTCCTTTAAGTCCTCTTCCTGCACTCACGACGGTCTCTGCCTCCGTGAGCAGTAATTCATTGCTGGATTTTTGTCGGTTGGTAATTTTGATGCGCGATGCTGCAGCGGGCAACGAAACAGTCTCTGCCGCAGCCGAAGCCCCGCCCGTATTGACCTTGTAAGAATTAGGGTTGACGCTAATCAATTTTATGGCGGTGTCTATGCGCACATGCGAAAAGGCCTTGCCCGAGAAGACCGCTCTTTTGACCACAAATCCATTGCTGGTGTTAGGAAGTCCTACCACACCGGTTACCAGGCCGGCTTTGATTTTTGCACTTACCACAGGGGCAATTGCTTTTCCAGAGAGTGAATGCGAAAAAACAATTATCTGGGACTGTTCGCGCGAAGCCACTGCCGCAATCAGATCTGCCAACACTGCGGGATCATCAGGGCGGGGTTGCTCGGGATTGACCTGTACGATCTTCTTAATTCCATACTGTCCCAGTTGGCCAACTTCTTCGCTGGTATTGCCGATCAGGAGTCCTGCAGCGGTAACACCAAGCTGAGCAGCCAGGTCTGCGCCATACGAAAGAGTTTCAAAAGCCGATTTCTTTACGATTCCGTCTGCAGTGTCGATAACGATCAAAACGCTCATACAATATTTTTTCTGCTAATTAATTATAATACTTTGGCCTCTTGATGCAGCAACCGAACCAACTCTTCTACCTGGTCGGGCGCCACTAATTTAACACCGGCCTTGGCTGGAGGCAACTCAAACGCTGTTACGGTGGTCAGTGGGTCTTGGGCTGCAGGGTCTGTAACCGTAAGAGGCTTGGTGCGAGCCGCCATAATCCCTCTCATATTGGGTATACGCGCTTCGGCCATTCCTTTTTGCGCACTGATCACGACCGGAAACGCAACTTCGCAAACTTCTTCGCCACCTTCTATTTCGCGGGTTACGATGGCTTTGTTATCGCCGATCTCTAGACGAGTTGCCAGACTGATGTAGGGGAGGTCGTTAATGCCCGCTATCATTCCGCCCAAGGAGGAGCCATTGTAATCGATGGTCTCTTTGCCGGTCAGCACCAGATCGTAGCCTCCCTTGGCGATCAATTGCGCCAATTGAAAGGACACCTGGTAGCAGTCGCCTCCATCCAAATTAATGCGAAACGCTTCGTCTCCCCCGAGGGCCAGCGCTTTTCTGATAATGGGATCCGCATCGGCTCCACCCACGGTAGCCAAGTGAATGATGGTATCGGGTTTGGCCTCTTTTAATTCGATGGCCCTAACAAGGGCATACCATTCGTCGTACGGGTTGATGATCCACTGCACGCCCGCAGTATCGAATTTCGTGTTGTTGTCGGTGAAAGCTATTTTTGCTGTGGTATCCGGCGTTTTACTGATGCAGACCAGAATTTTCATACGAGTTCCATTGCATATTGTTTAGTTGTCTATGCAACTATGCAAAGATAAGCCAAGCCGGATAAAACATCTCTTTCTCCAACTCTTTTTTGAGTTGTTTAAACAGTAAAGTGCTCATGTCGCGAATCGATAAACTGATAGCTTTTTTGCAAGAGAGTCCCTCCGATTCTTTTTTGCAACATGCCCTTGCCCTCGAGTATCAAAAGGCGGGTGACCCTTCTAGGGCTCGTTCGCTTTTTGAGAAACTGTTACAGGAGAATCCGACTTATGTAGGTAGCTATTACCATCTTGCCAAATTACTGGAGGCCGAAAACCAGATCGAAGAAGCCTTGCGGGTGTACGAAAAGGGAATGGAGCAAGCTCAACTGCAACAAGACAATCATTCCTATGGGGAGCTGCGAAGCGCCTGGGAAGAACTTACCTACTGAACTATGAGCATGCCGTTTGATATCTTGTTATCCCTGCAGCAGATCGCTACTGTCGATCGGTCCCATCGTTTTGTGGTGGCCATTAGCGGTGGGGTAGATTCGGTGGTGCTGGCCTTTTTGTGCAAAGAGGCGGGTCTTGCCGTTACATTGGCGCATTGTAATTTTCAGCTGCGGGGTGCCGAAAGTGACCAAGACGAAGCAGTGGTGCGGCAGTTGGCTGCAAACTGGCAGCTACCCTTGCAAGTTAACAACGTAGATCTGGCCGCTTATGCGACACTTCATAAGCTTTCTACACAAGAGGCCGCCCGGCAGTTTCGTTATCAATGGTTCGACTTGCTGGCCAAAGAAGCGGAACAGCCTTGTTGGATCTTGACCGCACACCAGGCCGATGACAATGCCGAGACCGTGGCCATGCACTTTTTCAGAGGAACGGGGCTGTCGGGATTAACGGGTATTCCTCCGCGAAACGGCATGGTCTTGAGGCCAATGCTTGGTTTATGGCGGCATCAGATCTTGCAATTAGCCCACGAAAAGGGACTTTCCTTCGTTAACGATTCCTCGAATGCGAACGAGAAGTATACCCGTAATTATTTTCGACACACGCTATTTCCTGCCATCGAAAAGGTCTATCCGCAGGTTAAGGAGAATCTTATAGACTCCATTCGCCGTTTTACCGAAATAGAGTCATTGTATGCTCAATGCATGAGCCGCCTTCGGCATTCGTTGCTTGTAAAAAAGGGAAAAGAATTCAAGGTCTCCGTTCGTGCATTACGGCAGCGAACCGGCCGCACGCTGTTGTATGAGCTTTTTACTCCATTTGGATTTTCGAGCGGGCAGTTGGTTGAGATCGAGAAGTTACTCATTGCGCAAACCGGTGCTACGGTGCAGGCAGCTGACGGAGCCTACCGACTCATCCGCAACAGAGATTTTTTAGTGCTGTCACCGGTTCAGACCGCTGCTGCAGAAGGCCAATCGATCGATGCTTCTTTTACTTCCGTTTCCTTTGCTATGGGAAGGGTAGAAATTTCCGAACACGCCCATACCGGACAAAACCCTCCACCCGTTGCCGATGTAGCCTGGCTTGATGCTGGCAGAATAAGATTTCCATTGATGCTACGCCCCTGGAAAGCCGGGGATTATTTTTACCCGCTGGGCATGGGTAAGAAGAAAAAGATCGCCCGGTTTTTGATCGATCAAAAACTTTCCGTGTCCCAGAAAGAGAGCGTGTGGGTGCTTGAGTCTGAGAAAAAGATCATCTGGGTAGTGGGTATGCGTATCGATGACCGCTATAAGGTTACGAACAAGACAAAGCAGATCTGCAAGATCCATCTTATCGCCAGCGCTTAGAATTGATGGCTTACCTTAAATAGAAATTGTTGCCAGGGCTGGTAGGTTGTTTGCATTACCGAGGCCATCAGACAAGTAAGAATCACTCCTGCTAGGGCCCCGCTAATGTGAGCACTGTGATTGATCTGATCGCCCCCTCTTTTTCCAAGCCATGCCGAAGCCAGTAAATACAACGGGCCAAAAATATAGCCGGGAATAATGGGAGGAATCAGAAAGAATCCCATCTTGGCCGTCGGATTAAATAGTATGCCTGCAAATACAATAGCGCTTACCGCACCCGAGGCTCCCAAACTTCTGTAACGTCCGTTCTCTTTATGTTGAAGATAAGTAGGGAGCAGTGAGAGGGGCAGCGAAGCTACATACAGTGATAGGTACAGTATTTTGCCTTGCTCGCCGAATAATACGTTGCTTTGAAAAGCCGGTTCTACGATTTGTCCGAATAAATAAAGCGAGAGCATATTAAAAAGCAGGTGTTCCCAATCGGCATGGATCAAACCACTGGTAAAAAACCGATACCATTGCCCACGATGCGTAATGGCGGTAGGATCAAAGATCAATGGTTCGATCCTCTTTCGTTGGCCAAAGGCCGAGATAGAGATCAAGGCTGTAAATAGGATAATGACCAGGGTAATGCTCATCATGCGGCGAAAGTAGGGTTAGGAGTGATGGTATTTTTCGTTTCTTAAAATTGTGGCGGCCCGGTATAGTTGCTCTGCGAGTATCAATCTTACCAACTGGTGAGGAAAGACCAGTGTCGAAAGGCTCCAGCAAAAGTTAGCCCGCTTTTTTATTGTCTCGTCCACGCCATAGGCTCCTCCGATCAGAAAGACCACTCTCTTGGTGCTTTCATTGGCTCTTGTCTGTAAAAAAGTGGCAAGCCCCTCCGAACTAAGCGATCTTCCCGTTTCGTCGAGCAGTACCAGATAGTCATCCTTATCGAGCCAGTCCAAGATCATCGTGGCTTCTTTGCGGCGTAGGTCCATCTCACTGAGCATCCCGGTCGTCTTCGGAACCGGTAGTAGGGTCCATTCCGTTTTAAAGTAGTGCTGCAGTCGGCCGGTGAACAGCTCGACCCCCTCCTTTATGTACGATTCATGGGCTTTTCCCACCGACCAACAAGCTACTTTCATGTCTTAAAAGTAGAGAATATCCTTAACTTCCCACTATGATACAAAAGTCCATTTGCTTCTTTGCTGCGCTGGTCATCTGTCTTGCAGCCGTTGCGCAGCGAAACGCGCTCCCCATTGGTGTTTTTGATTCCGGTACCGGAGGGCTTACGGTCTTGGAGGCGATGCTGACCCTCGATGCCTTTCGCAATAGCGACGGCAAGTCCGGGTCTGATGGCATTCCCGATTTTTCGAGCGAAAGGTTTCAATACCTGGCCGATCAGGCCAACATGCCTTATGGTAATTATGCCGCCGCAGGCAAAACGTTGTTGTTGAAAGAGCATGTGCTCAAGAACATGAACTTTTTGTTGGGTGCGGCCGCTATGCGTTCTGTCGATTCGCGATTTGAGCCTATGCAAAAAGAGTCGGTCAAGATGTTGGTCGTGGCTTGCAATACGGCTACAGCCTATGCTATTGATGACATTAAACAACTTGTTTCGAATAGGCCCGGCGGAAAGGTGCCCGTGGTGGGTGTCATTAACGCCGGATCGCTTGCCGCTATTCGTTATCTCCGTCAGCATCGTGGTACCGTAGGTGTTTTTGCTACGGCTGGTACCGTCGCCTCCAATGGATATCCACTTGTGTTACAGTCCATGGCCGATTCGTTGCAGTTGGGAAAACTCTCCATTGTTAGCCAGGGTGGCTTTGGGTTAGCAGAGAGCATCGACCGAGATTGGAGTTTTGTATCCGATCAGGCCCAAGCTCCGCGCTCGGATTACAAGGGACCTTCTCTTCGTCATCCGAACTATCCGATCGACAGTACGCTATTGGGCGTGTATGGCTTTACAAAAAGTGGAAATAGTTTATTATGTGAATACGACGATCAAGGTCGGTGTACCGAAATGCAGCTCAATGACCCGGTCAACTATGTTCGTTATCATTTGGTGTCGCTGCTCGAAAAAATGCGCGCGCAACAGTATCGTGACCCGCTTAACACCCTTATCTTGGGTTGCACGCATTATCCTTACTTACGCGATACCATTGCCTCAGTTTTACAAGCGTTGTATTCGTATAAGGATGCCGGCGGTTATCGCTACCGTTCGGTATTGGCCTCGCATGTTGAATTGATCGATCCGGCGATCGAGACCGCCAAGGAGGCTTATCTGGCCCTTCGTCAGCATAGCCTTGACGCTGCTGGGGCCACTACCAGTCGCACACCCGGAGATGCTTTTTTTATCAGCGTGCCTAACACCTCGCTTGCCGAGGTGCAATTACAAGAGGACGGCTGGTTTACCAATTCGTACAAGTATGGGCGAAATGCCGGCGAGCAAAAGGCGTTCGTGCAGTTTGTTCCATTCGATAACCGCAATATTGCCGCTGCTACCTATGAGCGGTTCCGGCAATTGTTGCCGGCTTGTTACGCGCGTATCAAAAAAAGATTGTAGGCTTCGTCGTGAGCAGGATTCATGTCGCTTTGCTCCATGATCCTTCGTCGTGAGCAGGATTCATGTCGCTTTGCTCCATGATCCTTTTCGCATTGGTCGTACCCAAAACCCTGCACGGCTTCGCCGTGCCTGTGGTTTTTTCCTTATTCGCTTTTGAAAGCAAGCTTTCAACGCTCATAATGAAAAAACCCCCAGCACTTCGTGCTGAGGGTTTTGTGACCCCGTCAGGATTCAAACCTGAAACCTTTTGATCCGTAGTCAAATGCTCTATTCAGTTGAGCTACGGGGCCGAACCGGTGCTTAGTACAATACAATAATCGTACGGGCACCAAAGGGGTGCAAATATAAGCTAAAAATCAATAATGCCAGCGCACAAAGGCTTCGATGGCGGCATAGTGGGTAAGCCCCAGATCGGCATACAGAGAGGCCGTTCTGGCATTTCGTTCTTCGGCCCGTTGCCAAAACTCACGCGAATCGGCCCCTTGAAAAGGCACCATGTCTTTTTGGGACTGGTGAATAAAGATGCCATATCTTTTTTTGAGTACCTGGTCTGGGCTCATTGGTACGGCCATCTCGATCTCTTCGATGTTCCATTCTTGCCAGGCTCCTTTATAGAGCCAAAGCCAGCAATCTGCGACCCAGGGATCGCCCGCTGCCTTAATGCGACGAAGCGCCTCTACCACGGCATTGAAGCAAACAAGATGGGTGCCGTGCGGATCGGCAAAGTCTCCGGCACAATACACTTGTTGAGGCCGAAGCTGGCGAAGCAGCTCCATGGTTTGCTTGATATCTTTTTCGGAGAGTGGTTTTTTTTCGATCGTACCGGTCTCGTAAAAGGGGAGGTGCATAAAGTGAATCCTCGACTCGGGGATCCCCACGTATCTGCAGGTCGCTTTAGCCTCACCGCGTCTAATAAGCCCTTTGATGTTGCGGATCATGGGCGTGTCGACCTGATGCGATTTTTTCTTGGCTAAAAAACGCTGAGCATCGGAGAGGATCTTTTTTGTTTTGTTGGTATTGATACCCGCAATGGATTCAAAGCCGATGGCAAAGTCGAGATAGCGCGTAACGAACTCATCGGTTACGGCAATATTCCCACTGGTCTGGTAGGCGACATGCACCTCATGTCCCTGGTCGTGCAATCGCTGAAAGGTGCCCCCCATGCTAATGATATCATCATCTGGATGCGGAGAAAAAATGACCACTTTTTTGGGCCATGGGTCAGAACGCTCGGGGTGGGCGGGTATCAGCACATTGGGTTTGCCTCCGGGCCATCCGGTCAACGTATCACGAAGCAAGTAGTAAACCTGTAAATTGATCTCGTACACATCGCCCTTCTCAACGAGCAGATCGCCGAGTCCAAATTCATTGTAATCGCTGTTGGTCAAACTAAGCACCGGCTTTTGCAGTTTGAGGGCCATATTGACCACTGCCTTTTTGATCATCTTCGGAGTCCACTCACAATCCCCGGTCAGCCAGGGAGATTTAAAGCGGGTTAGCTCGGCAGCCGCGGCCTGGTCGGTTATAAAAAGAACGTCCTCGTGATTTTGTAGCAGCGAAGCGGGCACGCTTTCGCTGTCATCATCCTCTACAGCTTGTTTGATAACGGGCGCTTTGGCAGATCCCCATGCCATCAGCATAATTTTTCTGGCTTTCAGGATGGTGCTGATGCCCATGGTAATGGATAGTCGGGGTACTTCTGCAATATTGGCGAACTCATAGGCATTCGCCATGCGGGTAGAATTATCGAGGGTAATCAGCCGGGTCTTAGAGTAGAGTCCCGATCCGGGTTCGTTAAAACCGATATGACCGTTATTGCCGATTCCCAAGATCTGCAGATCTATGCCGCCGGCTTCCTCGATCTTCTTTTCGTAGTCCCTGCAGTGTTCCTTTATCTTTTCTTTAGGTGTCTGTCCGTCTGGGATGTGAATATTCTTTGGAGCAATGTCGATATGATCGAACAAGTTGGTCCACATAAAGCGATGATAGCTTTGTAGGGCCTGTGGTTCGATAGGGTAATACTCGTCGAGATTAAAAGTGATGACGTTCTTGAAGCTCAGACCTTCCTCTCGGTGCAGTCGCACCAGTTCGGCATACAGGGAGCGGGGTGTTGAACCGGTCGCAAGACCCAGTACGCATTTCTCTTTCTTCTTTTGTTTTTCCTTGATCAGCGAAGCGATCTGTTGTGCCACCCAACGCGAACCATCCATGGAATCCTTTACGATCTTTACCGGAATTTTTTCAAAGCTGTCGGCGAGATTGGTAAAGGACTTCTTAGTAGGCATGGAGAAAATTTACTTACAAAAATAATTTATTAAGTTCAAGGGTAGTGCCGGATTTTGCGGGTTTATGCGTAAATCATCAAAAAATTAATAAAGGCTTATTTCATCTACAAAAAGCCAGGCTAGTTTTCCTTCTCCTGCCATACCGCTCGGTATGGTACCATAGTTCTTGACCATTACTTTAATAAACCTCGATTTAGTGTTAATTTTCAATTCTTTAGACTTCATTCCGGATAGAGAAAAATCTTCGCTGCCAAGCAAAACGCTGGCAAGCTGACTAAACTGGTTTCCATCGTCAGAACCATACACTTCTATGGCAGAGGGCGGGTAGATCCAACTGCTTGGTTGTTGCAAAAAGGAAACCTCCACTTTACCAAGCTGTGTTCTTTCACCCATATCGATCAGCGCGTCTGCATTCGTTCCGCTAAATCCCAAATAATCCCTGGTTTTGCTGTAGCCTTTGTTGGCCTTGATACCATTGACGAGTGTAAAGGGCCCATCGCCGGGATAATTCTTGGCGGCCGGGGAAGCCAGGGAGATCTTTTTGCCCGTGGCCTTGTGCAAATGAAACAATTGCTCGTACCGGCTTTTTATAAGACCGGTCAGGCTGTCTTTGCTTTGTGCCCTCATTACACCGCTTTTTGTAATGGGCAAGGCGCTGCGATAAGGAAGTATGCCATTGCTTTGAACCCACTCCAACATCGTGCCCGGGGCTTTGGTGCTCAGGGCCAGGGCCACTCCTTTGTTGCCGGGTACTTCCACGGCATCGGCCTTGATATCGTAGTAGGCCGGACTACTTTGTACGCCCCATTGTTTATAGCGCTCAAAGAAAATAGGGAGTCTTTTTTCGAACTCGTTCCAACTTTTTTGTGAGGGCACTGTCCAGCAAACTTCACTGAGTGCTGCAATGCGCGGAAAAATCATGTATTGGATCTTGGTGAAGTGAGGCATGTACTCGGTCCACACATTCGCTTGCGTTCCGAGCACAAAGTTTTCAAATTCTCCCACCAGTGCTTGTGGCACAGGATCGTAGCGGTATACTTTTTCGATAGGGTTGTAACCGCCAATGGTCACGGAGTCTTCGTTCTCGCTTTGTGAATGATCGAAATAAACGGGATTGCCGGGTGTCATGATCACTTCGTGTTTTTCTTTGGCGGCCTCAATGCCTCCGCTTTCGCCACGCCAGCTCATCACTACCGCATTGGGCGCCAATCCTCCCTCTAAGATCTCGTCCCATCCGATCAGCGTCTTTCCTTTTTTATTCAGGTAGGTTTCGATGCGCTTTACAAAATAACTTTGCAGTTCGTGTTCGTCTTTTAGTCCAAGCGATCGAATGCGTTGCTGGCAACGCTCGCATTTTTTCCAATGATTCTTGGGGCACTCATCGCCTCCGATATGAAAGTAAGAGGATGGGAACAGAGCGCTTACCTCATCGATCACTTTCTCTAAAAAAAGAAAGGTCGAGTCGTTGCCCGCACAAAATACATCGTCAAACACACCCCAGGTCTCTTGCACCAATTTTACGGTGCCTTCTTGTTGCTTTTTGATGGAGGCCTGCGAGATCATGTTGGCCGGAATAGCGGTGGGCTTTTGGGGAAAACAGCTCAGCCAGGGATAGGCTGCGATGGCTGCACTGCTGTGCCCGGGCATTTCGATCTCCGGGATCACTTCGATAAAGCGTTGTTGTGCGTAACTGACGACCTCGCGAATCTCGGCCTGGGTGTAGAAACCTCCGTGCGGGGTGTTATCGTTTCCTCTGCCGGGATAGCGACCAATGAGCGTACCGTTGCGCCTACCGCCCACGCTGGTCAGCAGCGGAAATTGTTTTATCTCGATTCGCCAGCCCTGGTCTTCGGTCAAATGCCAATGAAATTTATTCAGTTTGTGATAGGCCAGCCAGTCAATGTATTGCTTAATGACCGAGACCGGAAAGAAATGTCTTCCAACGTCGAGGTGCATGCCTCGGTAAGAAAAACGGGGAAAGTCCTCTACAAAGACGGCCGGCGTCTCCCAAGAGCCGCTCTTATTTTTTTGAAGGAGCTGCAGTAAGGTGCGGGTGGCATAAAAAGCTCCTTCCAAATTGCTGGCTTTAATTAGAATGCTTTGGCTGGTTACATTCAACTCATAGCCAGGCTTGCGTTGCGCATCCTTTCCTTTGGTTACGATGCGTAGCAGCGCCGTCTCTTGTTTTTGCGCAAGTCGCGCGTTTGTGTTCCAGCTTTTTTTGAACTCCTCGAGCAGCGTCCTTGTAAAGGCCAACTGACCGTTGGGATCTTCCTCTACAAAAACGGTCAAGGTTTCAGGAAGGGTAAAGGTGCCTTTTTGCTCGACCACGCTATTAGGGTATGGAACCAAGGGTAAAATGGGTTGAGCCGATATCGTGCCGGAGTGAGTAAAAGAAAATAAGATAATCAGTAGCGAAGACCAGTAGAGCATCAACTTATTTTTCATACAGTAATTTTTGAGATCTCAATGATCGGATAAGACACCAAATTTTCCTTCGTTAAAATCTACCACGGCCTGTTCGATCTCTTTCCAGTTGTTCATTAAAAAAGGACCGTAGGCGGCAATGGGTTCTCCAAGTGGCTCTCCCGACAAGACCAGTACAATGCATTGCGCTGTGGCCGTCAGTTCGAATAGCTCTCCATCGTTGCGAAGCAATACGAACTGGTCGGCCTGTGCAGATTCTTGATTGACCAGCACGGATCCTTTGATCACGACCAATGCGGTGTTGTAATGGGAGGGAAAGGAGAGCGTACAACTGGCGCCCGTCTCTAGTCGCACATTATATACATGCAGTGGGCTGAAGGTAGCGGCAGGTCCTTTTTTCTCTTTATAAGTTCCCGCAATAATCTCGACCTCTCCTCCTTGCAGGGGGTAACGAGCCATCGCAGCAGCGGGTAATTCTTGATAGCGGGGAGCGGTCATTTTATGTGCTTTGGGCAGGTTGACCCAGAGCTGCACCATCTGAAAAAGTCCACCTTGTGCCGCAAATTCTTTATCGTGATATTCTTTGTGCAATACACCAGAGCCGGCTGTCATCCACTGCACATCGCCTGCATCGATCACCCCGTGATTGCCGGCACTATCGTGATGGGCGATCTTTCCCTGGTAAGCAATGGTAACGGTCTCAAAGCCGCGGTGGGGATGTACGCCTACGCCGCGCGGGGTATCGGTGGGCGTAAACGTAAAGGGCGATGCGTAGTCAAGCATAAAGAAAGGACTCATGCGTTGCTTGTCTTGTATCACGCCATCCGGAAAAAAATGATGGACCCTAAAACCATCTCCTACCATGTGAGGAGCGGGTGCCGTAAACACAGCTTCTACAGTGCGGTTAGTCATGTCGTAAAGTTATTGATTGTTTGGTCGCCCTCATCTGGGGTCATGGTTTTTGTTAATAACTCTATCGTGTTATCTTTAAACAATGTATAACCGAAGAAAATTTATTCAGGCCACCGCGCTGGGTATAAGCGCCGGGCTGGCAGCTACGAATCGAGCCAATGCAAATACTGCTTCCAATACGATTACTGTTGCCAGTAGTGAGTCAGATAGAAAACAAATGCGCCATCCCGAATTTAATTCTGGCCCGGTCGTGATCTCTACCTGGGATGCAGGGCTGGCGGCTAACAAAGCAGCCTGGACCATCTTAGCTAACCAGGGAAAAGCGCTCGATGCAGTAGAAAAAGGAGTGATGGTAACCGAAGACTCTCTCAATTGCTGTGTTGGGTTAGGGGCCAACCCCGACCGCGATGGCATTGTAACACTGGACGCCTGCATAATGGACGGAGACTTCAATTGCGGGGCTGTTGCTTTTTTGGAACGTGTTAAGCATCCGATATCGGTGGCTAGACGCGTAATGGAAAAAACGCCGCATGTAATGCTGGTGGGAGAGGGCGCACAGCAGTTTGCCCTGGCCGAGGGGTTTACACTCGAGCCGCAGGTCTTATCACCCACCGCTCAAGCGTCTTACGAGGAGTGGCTCAAGCGCTCAAATTACCGATCGCCAAAGATCAATATCGAAAATCAAAGAGACCATGGGCCGTTTGCGCCTGCCAAATTATTGAATGGAGAGTGGAACCATGACACGATCGGCATGTTGGCACTCGATATGAACGGGCAGCTGAGCGGAAGTTGTACCACTAGTGGTGCGGGGTTTAAGATGCGTGGCAGGGTAGGCGACTCTCCGATCATTGGTGCAGGATTATACGTTGATAACGAAGTGGGAGCTTGTGTGGCCACGGGACAGGGAGAGGATGTTATTCGGATGGCCGGAGCCAGTATGGTGGTAGAGGCTATGCGTCAAGGACGATCGCCCGAGGAGGCCTGTCGACAACTGATCGAAAAATTGGTGCGCATCAAAAAGCAAAAAGCCAGCGATATTCAGGTAGCTTTCTTGGCCATGGATAACAAGGGTCGCACGGGTGCTTATGCCATTCATCCCGGGTTTACCTATGCCTTACGATCTAGGGCCGAAGAAAAATTAATCGTATCCAAAAGTTATTTTTCATGAGCCATTTGCCTGTCTCCTCTCCTTACCTTGTAGAGATCGCGACCACCGACTTCGAGACCACTCGTCTTGCGGTGCAAGGGGGAGCTCATCGTATAGAGCTCTGTGCTTCTCTCTCTGAGGGGGGCGTAACGCCCAGCTACGGTACCATCCGTCGGTGCCGGGAGTCGTTTTCGGTACCGCTTTTTCCGATCATTCGTCCTCGGGGAGGCGATTTCTTGTACAACGATCAGGAGTTCGATGTAATGAAGCAAGATGTTTTGCTATGTAAGTCGCTGCAATGCGACGGAATAGTAATGGGTCTGTTGCAACACAATGGGCAGATCGATCTCAAGCGAACGGCGTTATTGATAGAACTGGCTTACCCAATGGGAGTAACCTTTCACCGCGCTTTTGATCGCTGTGTTGATCCCGAGCAGGCACTGGAGCAACTTATTTCGGTTGGATGCGAGCGTCTCCTTACATCAGGACAACAGCCCACGGCTCCCGAAGGAGCCGACTTGATTACGCGCTTGCAACAGCAGTCGAACGATCGTATTATCATAATGCCCGGCAGTGGAGTGAGGCCCGATAATGTGGCAGCCTTAGCGAAGCGTACGGGTTGCTCGGAGTTTCATTCTTCGCTGCGCTCTTCAACCAAGAGCGCCATGCAATATATTCACCCTGCCTTTGCGAAAAGCGCTGAGAGTTATCAGAACTCCTACATCGATCCCGTACAAGTAGGTCAACTTATCGAAGCGCTGGCTTCCGTATCAAAAGCGTAGTCGTTTCATGTAGGCCGCTCCTGTAGCCGCGGCTTCGATCTGGCTTCCGTTCGGATAGAACTCCTGCTCTACGATCAGGTATTCCATTCCTTGTGCTACGGCTTTGGGGAGTATTTTTTTAAAGTCGATACTACCGGTGCCCAGATCTACCGACAAGTAGCCCTCTTTAGGATAGGGAGCACGGCTTTTGTCCTTTACATGGCATAACTTAAATCGATTTGGGTGGTTTGCTATCCATTGCAGTGCATCGTGACCGGCATAGTTTACCCAATAGATATCCAGCTCAAAATCCACCAGCGTGGGATCGGTTTCTTTAAGCAGCACCTCCTGAGGAAGTTGTCCATCCACCGCTTTGAACGAATAATCGTGATTGTGGTAGGCGAACCGGATACCGTTCTTTTTACAGACAGCGCCCATTTCGTTGAACTGTTGGGCGATCTTTTTATAGGCATCTATGGAGGGTTGAGGACCCACCCAGGGACAGATCAGATATTGCAGTCCGATCGAAGCGGCATCGGCTGCTTTTCTCTCGAAGTTCTTGCTAACGTCACAGTGGGTAGATACCATTTTTAGACCAAGGTTATCAAGATATTCCTTGAACGCTTTGGGACTATGATTCCAATAGATGCCCTCCGGCCCCTCGTAGCTTTCAATGTAGCTATACCCTTGCTTGGCCAATTGTTGTAAAAGTTCTCGCGCTTTACCAGGCAGTTCGTTGCGTAGCGTGTAGAGTTGAATACCAAAGGGTCTTGACTTGCCCTTAGCAGCACTGGTCCACTGGGGGTAAAGTGCCATGCCGGTCGCCAGCGCACCGGCAGTCATAATGAATTCTCTTCTTGTTTTCATGCGTCAATTTGGTTTGATCACTCAGCCCATGCTTTTTCGCCTTTGGTATAAGGAGCATTACCGTCGTAGCGCCCCGGTACCGGAACATGTCGAAGCGTTTCGGTCATACCTGTTTTAGAGGTAAAAAATCCCCAGAGCGTAAGTTGCTTGATAAGGGTGTAGTAATGCGCCGGCGATTTTTTATCTTCTCTGGCTTCGTTGTAGGCCTTCGCCTCTTTTTCTAGCGAGGTCAGTAGCGCGTGCCGTTGTTCAGGCGTGCTGTTTAAAAAAGTTTGCTGCGTGGCGGCTAGCGCTTTTTTATCTAGATCGGCAATGCCCTTCATAAAAACATCCTGTTGCTCCTTTGTATAGCAATCACTCACCATCACTTTCATAAATAATCCTGCTGCGGCGGCCTTAGCTCCCGGCGTATCGGTAGCGGGCAAAATAGTTTCGGCCACTTCATCTAACAAGCTGATGGTGGCCGGAGAAAAATAAAGGCTCCCGGCCGCCGGGTTTTTGCATCCGCTCAGTAAAAATTCTCCGCCCACCACCGTAGCACCGGTGAGTAAAGCGATCGATCGTAGTAATTCTCTTCTGTTCATCTTGCTGGTTTTACAGATTTCCTTTTTTTAATTCTGACACCGCTTTGTCAGCGGCGCGGGCTGTCATGGCCATATAGGTCAACGAGGGATTGACACAAGAGGCGCTCGTCATGCAAGCCCCGTCTGTCACAAATACATTCTTGCAATCCCACACTTGGTTATTTTCATTGAGCACCGAGGTTTTGGGGTCGCGTCCCATGCGGGCCGTTCCCATCTCGTGTATGCCCATGCCCACCTCATAGCCATAGTCATAGGTTTGAACGTCCTCGAGCCCGGCTGCCTCGAGCATCTCTTTGGCATCGCTCATCATGTCTTGCCGCATCTTTTTTTCGTTGTCCTTAATCTCCACATCCATATTGAGTACCGGTAATCCCCATTTGTCCTTAACGTTCTTATCGAGCGAAATTTTATTCTCGTGATAGGGTAGCATCTCTCCAAATCCCATAATGCCCATACCCCAGTGATCAGATGGTACACTCAATGCTTCTTTTAGGGATGCGCCGATC
>JBILFN010000093.1:0-6992 GCA_044351575.1 Chitinophagaceae bacterium | reverse complement strand
CCCAGATTGACCAGTTCGTTAAAGTAGGCCTTTACCTTGTTTTCGATCTGTGTTATCTTAAGATCTTGCTCTAATCTTACCGAGTTGATCGCAAGTTTCGTATTGCGATAGTTTCCTCTTTCGGCCGAGAGTCGAAGCGGTATGCTCATCTTTAAGCCATACTGAAAATTATTATCGAATAAGGGCGTCTTTATGGTATTGGTAAACCGGTTTCCCTCTTGCAAAAAGTTGTATTGCAGATCGGCCTGCGGTAATAATTGCTGAAAACGATACCTTTTTTCTATCGAAAGGGTCTGCAGTTTAAAATTATAGAGTAGCAGCTCCGGATGATTTTTTCTGGCCACGTCGAGTAGGCTATCCAACACTGGAATGGGTTGCGTTTCGAAGGCCTGTTCTCCGCCGGGCAGCAACGGACTTATCTCGTCGGGCAACAGGTAAGGATCCTCCTCGGGTGTCCACAAAAAGACGGAGAGCTCCAGCTGGCTATTGCGTAACTCTAAGCTGGCCGCTTGCTGCTGTACTAGTAATTGTTGCAATTGAGCCAATGCCTCGGTAGTATCGAGAGCCGGACGATCGCCTTGTTTAAAAGCCTCTCGTACGAACATCAGTCGTTTTTCGTTGATGGCCACTGCTTCGTTCAATACGGTCAAGATCCGGTAACTCTTATACCAATTCCAGTAGGCTTTCTGGGCATCGAGCAGCACATCATTGAGCAGGCGTTGTTGTTCAGCGTATGAGGCGTCGCGCATTACCCGGGCAGTTTGTAGTACCGCTCTACGTTTATCCATCAGCAGATCGCGACCCAGTGGAATACTAATGCCAATATAATTGCTCGAGCCGGTTGTTTCGCTGTTGTTGACGCGATTGCCATTGAGCGATTCAACGCCGGCCTTTACCTCTACACCGAACCAGGTTGGTATGGCCAGCTCGGTATTGTTGTATTCGTAGTAAGCCGTGCCGTCAAAGGTCTTTTCCGACAGGCGTTGCGACAGAACAGGATCAAAGCCTCCCCGGGCTGCCAGTAATCTGGCTTTAGCCTGTTGTACTTGAATGCCGGCTTGTTTGGCAATAGGGTTATACTGCCTAACCAATTCCATTACCTGATCGGGCGTCAAGGTTTTTTCGGTCAAGGCCGCTGTGGTCGAAGCAGCAGATACCTTACCGACAGTAGTCGGCTGTTGGGCCGTGACTGTCTTTGCAAGACTCATCATCCCCAGCCAACTTACCAAGAGTAGTAAAGGACGATACATACATTGCATCATGGGGTAGAAGATTTGTTGGCTTTGTTTGCAGCTGGTTGCTGCGGCTTATAGTAATCGGCCGGAAAGCCGTTGATGTTTCGCCATAGTTCGTACCAGATGGGCACATCCTTTAGCAATGCGATCCCTTGCGCTCCGGCGCCCACTTGTAATTGGTAGGGCCAGGGTTTATCGCTAGGATCTTCTTTGATCAGGATCCTGAACTTTCCATCCTGGCTAATATTTCTTTCTACCGCTACTATGATCCCTCCAAAGGTTCCATAAGAGGCGTTGGGCCATCCACTAAATACGATCGCAGGAAAGCCATCGAACAAGAATCGCACTTTTTGTCCCGGAGCCATCAAGGGTACATCGAGGGGTCGCACGAACATCTCTACCGCGAATACAAATTTTTCTGGTACGATCTCTACGATCATTTCGCCTTCTTTTACATACTCTCCAATACCGGCTTTGCGGGCACTGATCACCTGTCCGCCTTGCGGCGCTAGAATATAATACATGCCGTTTCTGATGCTATAGCTGGCATAGAGGTTGCGCAGCTTGGCAACATCCACTTGTCCGCTGGCAATTTCGGTGAGCGATTGAAAGCGGTCCCCTTCGGCTTTAGCTACTTTTTCTCTGTTCTCTTGCAGTTGCGCATTCATTTCGATCATGGTAATGGTAAGCTCCTGCCGGGTATTGGCCAATCGGTTATCGGCCGCGATCTTTTTAGCAAGGGCCGATTGATAGGTTTGGTTGCGTTGTTCCACTTGTGTTAGTGAAACCAGCCCACTATCAAAGAGAGAGCGCTGACGATCGAATTGTAGTTTACCGATGTTAAGATCGTTTTGGGCCGCGATCGCTTCGGCGCTATCCGCCTGCACTTTAAGTTGTAATTGCACGACCTTGTTGCGCAACTGCTCCAGCTTTAGGGTCAGTCCGCTGTTCAGGGCTGCGATCTGCTTTTCGGCAGCCTGGGCTTTATCTTGGTAAAAGTCGATGGACTGCTCCTTGCCCTTGACCTGTTCCATGGTTCTGTTCAACAACTGTGGATCGAGATAATCCACTTTAACCTCCGAGAGTTGAATGAGCGTATCGCCCGCTTTCACTACATCGCCTTCCTTTACATACCATTTTATTACCTGTCCGCCAATGATCGTATTTACTTGTTGCGGGCGTTGGTCTTGATAAAGGGTAGTCACCAGACCGCGGCTGCGAATATTTTGCGTCCAAGGCAAGAAAAGAATGATGATCATGCCCAGCAAAATGCCGTAGAACCAGTAACGCACGCGACTTTTTCGGTCGTAGCGGTAGATCTTTTCGTGCGATTTATAATTAGCTGTATTATTTTCTGTAGTCATGACGTAGCTTCTTATTTTGTTTTGGTAAGTTGTCCATCTCCCTCCATCACTAACACCTGGTCGCAGGTAGCGGCAAATTCATCATCATTGCTCACCACAATGGTGGTGATATCTTTTAGCCCGGCCAGTAGAGCAATGATCTGTTCTCTGTTGCTGTCTTCCATTCCACTCCAGGGCTCCTCTAATAAAAGAAGTCGTGGCGTTCCAGCAATGGCCCTTACCAGCATGATGTTGTGAATGATCTGCTCCGGCAGTCGTTGTCCCATCGGATCCAGTACGGTATCGAAGCCTTGTGGCAGACTGGCAAAGTAAGAGCTGAGCCCTACCTTGTCTAACAACTCCACCACACGTTTAATATCGATACCATCTTTTCCCATCGTAATATTCTCCCACAGCGTGCCGGCGAAAATATCATCTTGGTGTAACACGATGCCGATATGCGAGCGAAGAGAGGTTAACTCATAGTTGCGAAGCGGAATATCATCTACTTTTAAAATACCCTCAAAGTCTGCAAAAGCCCCGTCGAGCAGCCTTAGCAGGGTAGATTTGCCGGTACCGCCTTTACCCATAACACAAACCGTTTGTCCGGGCTGTACCGTAAAATCGATGTTATCGAAGATGGGAGGTCTGCCGGGGTAGCTAAAACGTAACTCTCTCGCTTCGATTTTTACACCTTTATTGCCAGATGCGAACACAATCTTGCCAAACTGTTCCATCGGCTTATCGGTAAGCTTGGCCAGTTTGTCTACAGCGGTCAGCGTATCGTAAACGCTATCCAGATTTATGATCAGTTTTTCTACCGAATTCAAGATGGTCAGAATTACAATTTCGGCAGCAATGAACTGACCAATATTGAGCTGCTGATTGACCAACAATACCGATCCAAAGATCAACATGGCAGCGGTGATCGTAGTCTTAAAAGCGACCAGGGTGCGATATTGCAGTAGCAGAATCTTAAAATGTTCGTTACGGGCATCGAGATATTGCACAGTGGCCTCATCGGTCTTTCTAAGATGCAGTCCGTTCAGGGTAGCGATCTTGATGGTCTTGACGACACGCGCCATCTCTTCGAGCCAGGCCGCTACCTTGTACTTACTAGCACTTTCGCGAAGACTACTGTCCAGTCCGCGGCTACCGGTAAAGTATAAGATCGCCCATAGTAAGGATACCACTACGATCGAGAATACAATAAAGGTGGGATGATAAAAAGAGAGCAACATCAGTCCAAAAAAGATCTGAATGGTCGCCGTCGGTATCTCCAATAAGATCTTCGATAGGCTCTTTTGCAGGGTAGCCGTATCGAAAAAGCGATTGATCAGCTCCGGTAAATAAACACCATCGTTCTTTTTAAGATCGAGCCTTGGTATGGTATCTGTGTAGGCAAAGGCATAGCGAACGAAAATGCGTTGCTGGATCTTTTCGATGATCTTCATCTGGTTGACTTGCATGAGCCCCGAGATCAAAACCGCCATTACCACTAAGAAGATCAATATATAGATAGAAGCTCTGAACGAGGCGCCCAATACAAATCCGATGATGGACTGAATACCCAGCGGAACGGCCAGCAAGATCAATCCATTGAGGATGGCGTAGAAGTAGATTGCAGAGATCTCCCCTTTTTCGAGTTTGACCAGATCCAGAATTCTTGTAATCGGACTTTTGACTTTTCCCATTTTTGTTTGGTTGATGATAAGTTGATACGATCAAGCCTTGTGTTCGGCGAACACTACAGGCCTTTAACAAACGAACATCAGCAAACGTTGGGCGGCGGGGCTACATATTCCAGATAGGGAGAAGGGGGGAGCAGCGCACAGCGCCCATCACTCCTTAGCAGGGTTGCGTTATTTTTAGAGGGGGCCAGCGGCACTAGAAAAAAGCTGCTATACTCCTTTTTTTGCTCCTTTATCTCGTTGATCTGGTTGGCGTTGCTGCTTTTTTCTTCGTCGACAATAAATAGGCTGACCTGGTTTTGATTTGTCAACGACATGGCCAGGGGAATCAGGATCGTTCCCGAAAAAGTAAGCAGTAAGAAAATGGCCACTGTTCTCATATAGATTGCAAAGATAGTTCGGCTGGTAGGAGTGCAAAAAAATGGAGGTCACTTATTTGTCATATAAACCTTAGATTTCTCGTGATATTTGACTATTTTTAATTGTTAGTATGTTGTCTTACAAGTAGTTAATTTTTTTTTACAATGTCTTCTCCCTCAGCTCGGTCCCGCATATCACCCGTTCTTTCCAGAGTTTTTTTAGACTTTTTTAGTAGCGAAAAAGCCTCGGGTTTTATATTGATTGGCTGCACGCTTTTATCGATCGGGTTGGCCAACAGCGCATGGGGCCCCACTTACTTGCACTTCTGGCACACCAATCTGGGTGGGCTAACCGTAGAACAATGGATCAACGACGGACTGATGGCCATCTTTTTTTTAATGGTGGGTCTGGAGATCGAACGTGAACTATACATCGGTGAACTCTCAAAATTCCGGCAGGCCTTTTTACCCGTGATGGCCGCCATAGGTGGCATGCTGCTGCCCGCTCTTTTTCACTACCTGTTCAACCGGGGCACTCCCTTTGTTAGCGGGTTTGGCATTCCTATGGCTACCGATATTGCCTTTGCACTCGGTGTCTTATCGCTGGCAGGCAAGTCCGTTCCACCGGCACTCAAGATTTTTTTAGCCGCCCTCGCCATCATAGATGATCTCGGTGCCATTGCAGTGATCGCCTTATTTTATACCGAGCAACTTTCGTTGATGTATATCCTGATCGCCCTGGGCATTTTTGCGATCTTATTTTGGGCCGGTAAAAAAGGGTTTAGCCTATTGCCCGTCTATTTGCTGGCAGGTGTGTTGATGTGGTATTGTATGCTTCGCTCGGGTGTGCATGCTACGATCAGTGGCGTGCTACTTGCGTTTGCCATCCCCTTTGGCACCGGCGGCGACCGTTCTATCTCGGCCCGTTTGCAACATACGCTTCATCCCCTCAATGCATTTTTTATTCTGCCGTTGTTCGCGCTGGCCAATACAGGTATTGCGCTCAGTGCCGACCTGCCGGTAACGCTGCTTTCGCTCAATAGCCTCGGTATTATGAGTGGATTGGTAGTCGGTAAGCCGTTGGGTATTTTGCTTTTTTGTCGTGTAGCCATTAGCGCGGGATGGGCCGCTTTACCTACGTCGGTTACCTGGAAACATATTACCGCGGCGGGATTACTGGCCGGTATCGGGTTTACCATGTCGATCTTTATTACGCTGCTGGCTTTTTCTGATGCGCAAACCGTGGTCAGTGCCAAGCTGGCTATTTTGGTCGCCTCTACCTCAGCTGCACTTTTGGGAATGCTGGCGTTCAAACTTATCGGGCCTTCAAAAGAGGATGCCACTTAACCTTTGCGCCACTGGCGTAGGAGATGCCCCTACAACTTTTTTATAGCCTGTGGCTATTATTGCAGCGGGTAGCCGGTCCTATCTTTTTGATCTTTGCATAAGGATGTCTTTTATTTTGTACTTACTTTAGCACCTCTCGACAACGACCGCCCATGTCTTATCCGTACCAGATCAAAACTCAAGCGCAGTATCACCAGGAGTATGCTCGCAGCATGCAAGACCTAGAGGGGTTTTGGAGCGAGATCGCCGGTCATTTTATCTGGAAAAAAAAGTGGGATCGTGTACTCGACTGGAATTTTACCGAGCCCCGTATTGCTTGGTTTAGCGGAGCGCAACTCAACATTACCGAAAATTGTATCGATCGGCACTTGGCAGATAAGGCCGATCAACCTGCAATTATCTGGGAGCCCAACGACCCCCAGCAGCCTTCGCGTACACTCACGTATCGTCAATTAGCTGAGCAAGTTTCTTTGTTGGCACAAGTATTGCTCAATCGCGGGGTGCGCAAGGGCGACCGTGTTTGTATTTATATGGGGATGATACCCGAGCTCGCTATTGCGGTACTAGCTTGCGCTCGTATCGGTGCCATTCATAGTGTGATCTTCGGTGGCTTCTCGGCACAAAGCATCAGTGATCGCTTGCAAGATGCAGGGGCCTCTTGTGTAATTACCTGCGATGGCGCCTTTCGGGGTGCCAAGGATATTCCGCTCAAGGCAGTGATCGACGAAGCTCTTGCCGGTCAGCACCAGGTACAGACCGTTATTGTCTATGCGCGTACCCATACGCCTGTGTCCATGATAAAGGGCCGCGACTTTTGGTGGGACGAAGAGATACAAGTTGCTGCCGCGCAGTGTGAGAAGTATCCGCAACAGTTATTGCCGGCCGCTGTAATGGAGGCCGAAGATCCTTTGTTTATTTTATATACATCCGGGAGTACCGGTAAACCCAAAGGAGTTGTACATACGCAAGCCGGTTATATGATCTGGGCGAATTACACGTTTGTAAATGTATTTCAAT
>JBILFN010000092.1:0-7053 GCA_044351575.1 Chitinophagaceae bacterium | reverse complement strand
AGACCCCATTGTTGCTGGTCTCTGCACTCTTCAGAGAGGACATGAGCTTTTTTAAATGGTACGGCGCTCTGTCGCGAAAAATGCTGGGGCGCTTTCATCACTTGTTCTTACAAAACGAATCCTCGCTTCACCTGACCGATCGATTGGGTATGAGGGCCAGTAGCTCCGTAGCAGGAGATACCCGCTTCGACAGAGTGCTTTCGATCGCGAAACAAGCCCTTCCCATTGAGGGGATCGAGGAGTTTGCGTCGCAACAACCCCTGCTGGTAGCCGGCAGTACCTGGCCCCAAGACGAGAGGGCACTGCAAGAAGCGTTGCGCTACCCGCAACTTGCATCGCTAAAATTGATCATTGCGCCACACGAACTATCGCCACAGCGTCTACAGGCCATAAAAGAATTGTTCGGCGATGCGGTTTGTTACAGCCAATGGAAAAAGGAGCAGCGCGTTTCACGTGTGCTGATCATGGACAATTTTGGCATGCTCTCACGGCTTTACCGCTATGCCACCATCGCGTATGTTGGCGGCGGGCTGCATCGCCCGGGTATTCACAACACACTCGAGGCTGCGGTCTATTCTATTCCGGTGCTCTTTGGTCCTAATCATAAAAAGCATGCAGAGGCACAGGCGCTACTCGATAAGGGAGGTGCTTTTTGGTTCGGGCCTGGATCGCAAGATCCCAGCTTGACTGCACTATTGACAGCGCTGCTTGAGAATCCAAGACACTGTAGCGAAGCCGGGCAAAATGCAGGTGCTTACGTACGGCATCAGGCGGGAGCTACCCACCGGATCATCCACTACATTCAGGAAAATCGTCTGCTGACCAACTGATCGAGCAAAAGAGCGGCCGCAGTACCCTTCTGGTAACCGGGCTTGGACTTTACCTCCTTTTCGATCCAAAAAGAAGCCTCTGCCAGAATACTAAAAGCATCGATGGTTTTAATGGCCTGGTCAAACCTCTTTTCATCTCCATCGAAGAGATCTTTAATAAGCAAGAACCGATCATTTATACCGATGGCTTTTTTGAGTTCGCGTATTGGTTCGCGGCTCAATGCATCTGCTATTACGGGTTGCACCGGGGCAATGCGCTCATTGACGGAAATCGGTTCGGGAGTAGGATCATGGGTACCGACCGGAGCGGCAGGAGATGAAGTTGCAGCACTAGACAAGACGTCATTCGCTGCTGTTGGCTGTTGTGCGATCGGCGGGTGTGCAGAGACCGCTGCGCCTGCTCCCACTGGCATCATAACGGCGATCTTGGCTGTTCCCAAATGAAGAGGCTGTCCTGCACCGTTCGCTGTTAGCGCTTCCTGCAGCTGTGCGATGGTCTGTAATAAAGTGGCCGAAGATTCTTTTTGATGATACTGCTGCGTGAGTGTGTTGATGAGCAATTCTATTCGATCCATTCCAGTATCTTTGAAAAGTTTTCTAAAGTTAAGGCACAATAGCCAAATTGCACAACCAGCTATGTTTATTGAACCCAATACTAGGGGAATTGTTCGAGGAAGTCTCGAAGTGATCTGCGGATCGATGTTCAGCGGAAAGACCGAAGAGCTGATCAGACGATTAAAGCGGGTGCGGATCGCCAACCAACGATTACTGGTGGTAAAACCTCTGCTCGACACTCGTTATGCGAAAGAGAAGATCGTCTCGCACGACACCAATTCTTTTGTATCGACTCCCATCGAAGATCCTGCAGATATCTTAAAGATGGCCCACGACATTGAAGTGATAGGCGTAGATGAAGCACAGTTCTTCGATACTAGCATTGTTGAGGTTTGCGAACAACTGGCCACCCGCGGGGTGCGGGTGATCGCAGCCGGCCTCGATATGGATTTCGCAGGCAACCCTTTTGGCCCCATGCCCCTGCTGATGGCCAAGGCCGATCATGTGACCAAGCTCCATGCCATTTGTGTGCGGTGCGGAGCCATGGCCAATTATTCGTATCGCATTGCCGCCGGAGAAGACCAAGTGCTGCTTGGGGCTACCGATAGTTATGAACCCCGCTGCCGTCAATGCTATTCGCAACCCTAAGAACCTTTACCGATGAAACGGATCCGAGCCCTGCTTGCCAAAGAACTCTTGCTTGAGACCAGGCAGCAATACAGCTTTTACGGATTACTACTTTACATCGGAACGACGCTCTTTGTGTTATTCATGGCCATTGACCAACCCGATGCCGCTACTTGGAATGGACTCTTTTGGGTCAATCTGCTGTTCATCTGTATCAATGCGGTAGCTAAAAGTTTTTTGCAAGAAAGTCGGGCGCGGATGCTTTACTTCTATACGCTCAATAATGCCACAGAGTTTTTGCTGGCCAAATTGCTGTTCAACGCCCTTTTGATGATCGTCATGAGCAGCATCAGTCTACTGCTATTTACTTTTTTGCTGGGAGATCCGATGGAAAAGGCCGGACCTTTTATTGGCCTGGTACTGCTGGGGGGTACCAGTCTTAGCCTGGTATTTAGTTTTTTGGCGGCCATTGCCGCCAAAGCCCAGCAAAATGCCGCCATCATGGCCCTGCTGGGATTCCCGATCATCATTCCCCAACTGGTGCTGCTGATGCGTCTCTCAAGTGCCACGTTTAGTCCGTTGCTCAGTGTCTCAGGGTCAGCCGTTGGGCTGTTGATAGCCTTGGATGCGCTGGTCGTGCTAATGGCCGTGATCCTTTTTCCGTTCTTATGGAAAGATTAAGATACGATAATGCGATTACGACCCCATCTCCGTAATTTTGCCACTCCGATCGCATGAAGAAGAACTGGTGGAAAATATTGTCGGCCTCATTACTTGTCTACACCATCGTGGCCGGATTACTCGGGCCCGTGCCTGCCCTTCCTCTGCTACAAGAAACCATACGAAATCTATATTTTCATGTGTGCATGTGGTTTGCCATGATGATCCTGTTTACCGTATCGGTGGTCTATGCTGTCAAATACCTGCGTAGCCTCGATCTGCGCCACGACATCTATGCTCGGCACTTTGCGACTACAGCTATGCTGTTGGGAGTGCTGGGATATGCTACCGGTGCCATCTGGGCAGCTTACACCTGGGCCGATCCCAATAAACCGCTCATTAACTCATTCAGCACTATTGCCCGCGACCCCAAACTGATCGGAGCGGCCATTGCCTTGCTGGTCTATAGTGCTTACCTGATCTTGCGCGATGCGATCGCCGATATGGACAAACGAGCACGCATCAGCGCCGTCTACAATATTTTTGCGTATGCCATTCTTTTTCCGGCCATCTGGATATTGCCGCGCATCTTACCCAGTCTTCATCCCGGCAACGACGGTAACCCCGCCCTGGATGTAAAAAACGATATCAGTGCCTCGATGCGCATCGTCTTCTACCCTGCTGTGATAGGCTGGACCTTATTGGGCGTATGGATCGCCACCCTCAAGATCAGAACACAATTGATCGCCGATAAAAAATTGATATCATGAAAAACATAACCGGCATTTTTGCAGCACTGCTTATGCTGCTCCTTACGGCCAATACGGCAATGGCACAAGCCTCACCTACCCCTATGGCAGATCTGATGCGAAGCGAAGGCAGAATCTATGTGGTGATCGCCGTGATGCTTACCATCTTGGGAGGATTGTTACTTTATTTGGTTCGTCTCGACAGAAAGATAGCTAAACTCGAAAAAGAATAAACCGACCTTTTTTCTGATACGATTGCTAATGCTTAAACCTTGAATTATGTCTGACAAACACTACAGTTTTTTTGGAGCCGTAGAGAAAAGTTTTGACAAAGCCGCCAAGTTCACCAAATGGGACAGCGGGCTGCTTAACCAGATCCGTCAATGCAATTCTGTACTTCAGCTTCGTTTTCCGATCAAAAGAGACAATGGCACCATTGAAGTAATTGAGGCCTACCGGGTGCAGCACTCCCATCACAAGACTCCATGCAAAGGCGGTATCCGCTTTGCGGCCGAAGTCAACCAAGATGAAGTGATGGCCCTGGCCGCCCTTATGACCTACAAGTGTACCATCGTTAACGTACCCTTTGGAGGCGGTAAAGGTGGTATCAAAATAGACCCAAAGAAGTATTCCGTAAGCGAGTTGGAACGCATTACCCGCCGCTATACCTCTGAGTTGATCAAAAAGAATTTTATCGGACCCGGCACCGATGTGCCAGCGCCCGACTATGGCACCGGCGAAAGAGAGATGTCGTGGATACTGGACACCTATGTATCGATGCGTCCCGGAGAAGTTGATGCCGCGGGTTGCGTAACCGGAAAACCCATTACACAAGGTGGTGTGCGTGGCAGAAGAGAAGCCACCGGTTTGGGCGTCTTCTATGGCACACGCGAGGTCTGCAATCTTCCTGACCTGATGAATAAACTGGGGCTTCCCGTAGGCATAGAAGGAAAAAGAGTGATCGTGCAAGGCTTGGGGAATGTAGGCTACTGGGCAGCTCATTTCTTTGAAAAAGCAGGAGCAAAAATCGTTGGCCTGGCCGAGTACGAAGGAGCGATCTTAAGTGATAAAGGTCTCGATGTGGAGGCTGTATTCCAGCACCGAAAAAAGACGGGCTCGATCTTGAATTTTCCGGGTGCTACTAATGTAACTAAATCGTTGGATGCCCTCGAAGCCGACTGTGACATTTTGATTCCGGCCGCGCTCGAAAACGTGATCAATGGAGACAATGCACCCCGCATCAAAGCCAAGATCATTGGAGAGGGCGCCAATGGTCCCCTCACTCCTGAGGCCGATGAGATCCTTTCGAAAAAGGGTGTTGTGGTAATACCCGACATGTACCTCAATGCAGGGGGAGTGACCGTATCTTACTTCGAGTGGCTGAAAAATCTGAGCCATGTTCGCTACGGAAGAATGGAAAAACGATTCACCGAGAACGTTAATACGACCATCTTGAACCAGATCGAACAGCTAAGCGGAAAACCAGCCGATGCCAAAGCCAGGGAACTCATTAAGCATGGTCCCGATGAAGTGGATTTGGTCTACAGCGGACTCGAAGAGACCATGATCAATGCCACGCACGAGATCATGAATGCATGGAAAGAGAACCCTTCGATTCCCGATATGCGAACTGCCGCCTATGTGGTCGCCATCAACAAAGTGGCTACCATCTACGCTGAGCTGGGTATCTTTCCCTGATCGCAAGCGGTACTTTTTTTATACAAAGCTGTCTCCTTACAGAGACAGCTTTTTTTTATTTGATCGCACCCCTGCGCACAGGTAATGATCAATTGACAGCCTGCGCCGGCTGAAATAGCCCCCACCCAAATCGGTTATGCCGGTTAGGAAAATAACTACTGTATTGCTGCAAACGGCCAAGCAACTCCGTGGCGCTCCACCAAGGATAACGACTCCATACCAATGCAGCCATCCCTGCCATCGAAGCCGTTGCCACGGATGATCCGCCGATCGTGGAGGGCGCATCACCGCTGTCCGCAACGGTCAGCGGATGCTTTTTATCGGATGCTCTTTCCATCACCACCACAAAATCTACCTCGGGTCCGCTATGGCAGGCAATACAAGCCTCTGCTGGGCTACCCGTGGTAACACCCGTTACGGCCTGCACCTCGCTCATCGAAGCCGGAAATATCACACCGCTCCAACCTGCGGTAAAAGCAAAGGAAGTGCCGGCTGCACAGAAGATCAGCTTTCCTTTTGCGCGCGCATACAAGATCGCATCGCGCATTTGCGAACTGATCGTTATTCGGCCCATGCTCATACTGATAATTCGTACGTCAGACCGGTTGCCGGCCGCTACAAAGGCATCACTGACCCCGCGCACCTCGCGAGCCTCATCGATAAAGACATCCTCTGCGGCACGACAAGAGATCAGGTTAACATTATAGGCCACGCCCGCTACATTGCCGTCGATACCCCGGGGAGCAGCCAGTACCCCTGCCATGGCAGTACCATGCCCGCAGCGATCTTCGGGAGTCTCGGGCAAACCCACATTGAAAATTCCAAAGAGCTTTTTTCTCGGAAGCGTTACTATCCGCTCGAGCCTTCGCTTTTGAGAAAGCCCTTGGTTAAACTGAGCACCCAGATTCTCTTGATCGTAGCCAATGCCCGTGTCGATCAAAAAAACCGTGATGCCCACACCGGAGGATACCCTCCAGGCATCCAGCAGCCCATGGTGCGGATAATTCCAGGAGGCCTTCGCAAAGGGACTCACTATACCGTAATCGACACCCGGCACCAACGATGCGTCGGGCAGGTTGGGTGCACATCCACTTTGTCGTAGTGTGGCACGTTCAAACAACTTTTGTTCGTAATCGAGTGGCTCCACATAACGCACCCGGGTGTCATACCTAAGTGCGATCATCGTTTCGTACGAGGTGATGCGCACATTCAGCACCGGCAAAAACTCCTCGGACCAGAACTCTAGGTCTTCCGAATTAAGAGTACCGTTATTCTTTTTTTCGAATGCGTAAAGTCGATCGAGCAACTGCCCTTTGATAGCCTGTCGCTGCGATTGATAAGCCGCAGAACCGATCGGATTCTCTACCCAATAGCCCAGCGAAACAGCATGATCGGAATGCTCAAGCGCGCTCCAGAGCATTCTGTCCGATGCGGTCTTCCAGTCGAACTCGCCCTTTTGTTTTATTTGTTCGGCAATAAAATTATTGATGGAGTCGATTGGCATCAACGGTCCGGAATCCACGGACAAGGGCGTTGTATGGAGTGATTTTTGGCAGGCCCACAGCAATGCGCAATAGCCGACCACCAGCAAAGATGTTTTCATAGAAAAGGTTTATACCGGTCAAAATAGCCGGAACCCTTTTCGAACGCCAGTGAATTAAACAGTAAAATCGGGTATTTTACCCAAGGAGACCATGGTCTGACCGTTACGCTCCCACCCCATGCAATGAGTTCCATTGGTAATGAGCAAATAGCGCACAGGCACACTGATATTGTAGCGTAGCAGCTGGTCCAGCACAGAATCATCTAGCGCTATGGTCTCTGCCTTGCACTCGACCATCATCAAGGGCTGTTGTGTTCTGTCGTAAACCAGCAGATCGAATCGTTTTTGCAAAGCCCCCAGCGTAATGGATTGCTCTACTGCCATCAATGAA
>JBILFN010000091.1:0-7087 GCA_044351575.1 Chitinophagaceae bacterium | reverse complement strand
CAGCTTCCTTTTGCTTGGCTTTGCTGACCAATTCATAAACAGGTCCGCTTTGCTCTTGCGTTTTAGGTGTTTCCATAATGCCACCCACGAACTTGGCCACATGCCCATTGTAGCGAGCAAACTGACTCACCACTTCTTGGTACATGGTGCGAAGTCCTTCGAAGTCTTCATTGGGCTCTTTGGTCCATTGCAAAAGGTTGGGGACGATTCGCTGTAAGTTTTTGATGCCATAAGCACTGCCCTTCATGGGGTCATCTCCAACTTGCTCGCTCTGTGAGCGGGGATCGTCGGGATTGGTCTCAGTGCCAAACCATAGACGATTGTCTTTTAATTTCTCGATTACCCAGCGATTGAGCATCGCCTGTTCTTCGTCGGCCGATCTGTACTGGGGAAACAACTTATACCCCCACTCGATGGCCCAGTTGTCGTAGTCTCCTATACGAGGAAAAAGTCCTTTTTCGCTAATCCCATCCTCAGGTTGCGCTACATAGTTAAAACGGGCATAATCCATAATGGAAGGGGTATGGCCATTGGCCTCGACCCAGGCCTTATTGCGAAGATTTTCGACGGGCACGCTCGAGCTAGATCCGTAATTATGACGCAGCCCAAGTGTATGCCCTACTTCGTGAGAAGAGACAAAACGGATCAGCTGCCCCATCAGCGAATCAGGAAAAGTCATTTGCTGTGCGCGGGCATCCAGCGGTCCGCACTGGATCATGTACCAGTTGCGAAGCAGCGACATCACGTTGTGATACCAATTGATATGGCTTTCCATGATCTCGCCACTGCGAGGGTCCGAGATACTGGGTCCACTGGCATTGGGAATGTCGGAAGGCTTGTACACAATGGCGGAATTACGCGCATCGTCGAGACTCCAGGTGCTGTCTTCGGCACGAGATGGGGCCCGCTTGGCCATGATGGCATTTTTAAACCCTGCTTTTTCGAAGGCACCCTTCCAATCATCGACCCCTTGCATCAAATAGGGAACCCATTTTTCGGGTGTAGCCGGATCGATATAAAAGATGATGGGCTTTGCAGGCTCTACCAATTCACCTCTCTTGTATTTTTCAAGATCTTGTGGCTTTGGCTCCAATCTCCATCTCTTGACCAGCGATATGGATTTTACACCCTGGGGGTTGGCATCAAAATCGGTATAGCCAACTGCAAAGTACCCTACTCTTGCATCGTAATAACGAGGTTGCATTGGCACTTTAGGTAAGATCACAATAGAGCTGTTGAGCTCCATGGTCATATTACCGCCACCGACACCCATCGAAGGTCCGCCACCGGGCAATCCACTCGGAGCACCACCGCGAGAATAGGTCTTAACGGCTTTGATCTCCAAATTGATGGGATATGATTTTACAGATACCACATACGATTTGTCAGCTTGCAGGGCAGCCAAACGCAACGAAGATTTTAACGAAGATCCAAAGTGTAAGACATCATTATCACCCGAAATAAAATCAGTGATGTCCAGCACGACCGTGGCGGAGTCTTTTCCAAATGCCTTAACATCGAACGATTGAGCGATGGGCTGAATATTCGAGTTGTTTACCGTAGTGAACATGGGTGATGTAGAATCCTTGGCATATTCGGCATACGAGATCGTACGCAAGAAAACTTTGTTAGTAGGCCCCTTTTCGAAGCGAATTACGTTTTGACCGATCTGGTCTCCTGCATAACCAAAGAAACTTCCGCCGGCACGAAGACCTGCAGGCGCTTTTGAAATGCGATTCACGACCAGCATGTCGCGCAGCATCAACGAGTCTGACACTTCAATAAAATAGCGGTCCTCTACCTTGTGTACCCAAAATAGCCCCTTAGTGGTTACTGCCTTGGCTGTAATCACATCTTTATAGGCTTTTGGTCCTGTTGAGGGAGGTGCACCACCGGGTCCCCGGCGGGTTGTGTCCGAGGGTCTAGCGCCAGCGGGGGTTGAAGGCGACGGGGGCTGTTGTGCCAGTACAGCAGCGCTAAAAATAAATAGAATGGCAAGCAAAGTTGAACGTAGCATAAAACGGGGGTTTAACTAAAAAATTGGAAAGAGAAGATGTTAGCCCTTCTTTTTCCCTTTGGGAGCAAACATGGCAAGCATTCGACGGCCTTCCATCTTTGGTAAATTTTCGAGCACGCCTATCTCGGCCAGACGCTCAGCAAATTTCAATAACAAGAGTTGACCACGGTCTTGAAACTGGATCGCTCTTCCTTTGAACTGTACATATGCCTTGACCTTATTGCCCTCTTTTAAGAATTCGATGGCATGCTTTGCCTTGAAATCAAAATCGTGGTCGTCGGTATTGGGCGTAAAGCGGATCTCCTTTACTTCGGAAACCTTGCTCTTGGCCTTCATCTCTTTCTCTTTCTTCTTCTTGTCGTATAAAAATTTATTGTAGTCGATGATCTTGCAGACGGGCGGATCTACTGTGGGCGATATCTCGACCAGATCCAGTCCCTGCTCCTGAGCAAGCCGAAGAGCATCTTGCAAGGAATAAATTCCAACTTCTACATTGTCGCCTACGAGTCTTACCTGAGGAACTCTGATCAGATGATTGATGCGATGTTCGGGTTCTTTGCGAGGTGCGAAACGACCTCTGTTAAATCCACCCTTGTTAAAACCTCCGGGGCCTCCGGGTCGGGGGCCGCCTGATCCGGGAGGACGATTAAACCCGCCTCCGGGTCTTTGTGGTACTGCCATTTATTGTGTTTAGGTTACTAAAATACGTTATTCTGATTTTCTGCTACTAATTTCCTGCGTGGCCATGGCAATGAACTCGGCAACAGGTTGGGTACCCAGGTCACCCTTTCCCTGGCGGCGAACGGCCACTTTCTCTTCGCTCATCTCTTTTTCGCCTACTACGAGCATGTACGGGATCTTCATCAATTCGGTGTCACGGATCTTTTTACCGATCTTCTCTCCCCTGTCGTCGGTTTCGGCACGAATTCCGGCGTCCTTTAATTGCTGCTGTACTTTACGGGCATAGTCGAGAAACTTGTCGCTGATGGGCAAGACCTTTACCTGTACGGGCGATAACCACAATGGGAATTTACCGGCGTAGTGTTCTAGGAGAAAACCTATGAACCGCTCGTGAGTACCCAACGGTGCACGATGAATGATGAGCGGCACCTCTGGGGTATTCTCTTTATTGGTGTAAGAAAGTTTGAATTTGATACCCGAATTAAAATCGACCTGGTTGGTCGCCAGTGTAAATTCTCGACCAATGGCACTCCAGATCTGCACGTCGATCTTCGGACCATAGAAGGCGGCCTCATCCTGCACCTCTACAAAGGGTGTATTGGTTTCGATCAGCACTTTTCTAACCATCGCCTCCGTCTCTAGCCACAGAGCGGGCTCATTGACATATTTCTGACCCAGCTTGGCAGGATCGTGCAGACTCAGACGCATAACATACTTATCGATACCGAATATCTTAAAGTATTTCAGGTACATGTCATTGACCGCTTTGAATTCTTCAAAGAATTGCTCTTTGCTGCAATAGATATGCGCATCGTTCATATGCAGGCAACGAACCCGCATAAGTCCGAATAGTTCTCCGCTTTGTTCGTACCGGTAACAGGTGCCATACTCTGCTATACGAAAAGGCAGCTCCCGATAACTCTTGGGTTCGGCATCAAAAATTTTATGGTGATGCGGGCAGTTCATGGCCTTGAGATAGTATTTCTCTCCGTCCATTTCCATTGGGGGGAACATACTGTCTGCATAGTAAGGTAAATGACCACTGGTCAGATACATGCTCTCTTTGGCAATATGAGGGGTCACTACGCGTTTGTAGCCTGCAGCAGACTCAGTCTCTTTGGCCAGTTTCTCCAGCTCTTCGATTACGATCGTTCCGTTAGGTAACCAAAGCGGAAGACCAGGCCCTACATCATCGTCCATGGTATAGATGCCCAGTTCTTTTCCCAACTTTCTATGGTCGCGCTTCTTGGCCTCTTCGAGCATCAACAAGTATGCGTCCAGCTCTTTTTGATTTGGAAAACTGATACCGTATACACGGGTCAACATTTTATTTTTCTCGTTTCCCTTCCAATAGGCACCTGCCAGGCTGGTCAGTTTGATCGCTTTGATGGGAGCGGTGCTGGGAATGTGAGGCCCCCGGCACAGATCGGTAAAATTTCCTTGTTTATAAAAGGTGATCTCTCCGTCTTGAAGCCCTTGCAACAGGTCAAGTTTGTACTCGTCCCCTTTTTCACTAAAGAAACGAATAGCCTCCTGCTTGCCGATCTCGATTCGCTCGTACGCGCTGTCTTGCTGTGCAAGCGTGGTCATTTTCTTTTCGAGTTGGGCCAGATCTTCTTCTGTCATCTTACGATCACCCAGGTCCATGTCGTAGTAGAAACCTTGTTCTACTGCCGGACCCACCCAAAATTTTACACCGGGAAATTGAGCCTCTACCGCTTCGGCCAGCAAGTGGGCAGAAGAATGCCAAAAAGTGGATTTTGCCTCAGCATCGGTCCAGGTAAGCAGCTGCAATTGTGCGTCGGTCTCTATAGGTCGGTGGGCATCGCGTACATCGCCGTTTACCTTCGCAGCCAGTACTTTCTTGGCCAGGCCTTCAGAGATAGAACGGGCAATCGCCAACGCGGTAGTTCCTTTCTCGTAGCTGCGAACGGCGCCATCCGGAAATGTAATGTTAATCATGAAAATAGCTTTAGCCAAGGCCTGCAAATTTAACGAATTACAGCCAATTTAGCATGCCCATAAACAGCTTGTTAAAATTGATGTATTCCCGCTGGATAAAATAATGAAATTCGTTGATTCGCCTACATTTGTGCAGCCCATGAGACCCTACCGTCATCTAATAACAAGTACCGTACTGGTACTCTTTTGCGCAGTACTGTCGGCCCAGCAACTGACCGGAATCTGGAAAGGCTACTTTATAACCAAAGATCAGAGTCAATACAAGATCGAAGTACAGATCAACGAAAATAACAGGCAGCTGACCGGTGTTACGTACTCCTATCTAGATGTTCGGTTTTACGGTAAAGCAACCATGACAGGCAGCTTCGATAAAAAGCTGGGCAAATTATCGATGCAAGAGATCAAGACGGTAGAGGTAAAGAGCTCGGACAGTTCCGAAACCTGTATCATGAATTATCAGCTTGTCTACAGCCGTTCGGGTAACGAGGAGTATCTCGAAGGGACCTATACTTCGAAGTACGAATTCAATGGAGTTGATACAAAAAAAGGGCAAGATTGCGGCGGCGGTACCGTCTTTTTGCGAAGGGTAAGCAGCTCCGATTTTGACAACAAATCCCCTGCGAACGATGCCCCTGTCGTCAAGAAGATCTTTTATAACCAAGCGCCTCCCACCAACAAAGCTGTCATCGCCAGCAAACCAGTAGCTGCAAGCAAACCAGTAGCTGCAAGCAAGCCTGTTACTGCAAACAAACCTGCATCGGCCACAAAAGCCAGCGTTGCGAGTAAGCCCCTCTCCAATGCACCCTCCCGCAATACCACACAAAATTCTCAAAAGACGCGTGCCGTATATACTAACCCCTCAACAGCTACACGAAAGCCTACTTCTACTGCATCGATGCCAAAACAGGCTGCCGAAAAGAACGAAGAGGCTGCAAGTAATCTTAAAGAAATTGCTGCTGAGGTTCCGGCCGCGCAAAAAGAAAGCTCCCATAGTACTGTAGCAAAATCTTTACCTGAACCCGTTACCAACAACCGTCAAAATGAGTTGGTCAAAGAGATCGTCGTTACTACCCGGCAGCTTTCTATTTCGGTTTACGATAATGGAGAGATCGATGGAGATACCGTTTCGGTGTACTTGAACGGAAAAGTGATCCTATCCAGGAAGCGTCTCAGTACCCTCCCTCTTCAATTAAACCTACAGCTCGATGAGAAGCAAGATATGCAGGAGCTTACGTTCGTGGCAGAAAATCTGGGGCGAATCCCCCCCAATACGGCACTGATGATCGTGGATACCGGACTACAACAATACCGTCTGCAAGTGCTATCGACCGAAAAGAAAAATGCGGTCTTTCGTTTTAGATTTCAAGTAAATCGATAAGTATCCTTTTGGTATCTTCGGTGCATGCCGCGGCACTTTCTTTTAGTCATAACACTATTACTGCTAGCATCGACATTCTCGGCACAAGAATTGTCCGGAACGTGGAAAGGTAGACTTGTTATGGCTCCTAGTGGATGTTTTCCGGTGTATAACCTTCAGTTCGAATTACAAGTTACTGACTCGATTGTCAAAGGGACTGCCTGGCATTTTTCTGATTCGCTCAATTATGTCAGACAAAGTCTTATGGGTTTGTATCGTGCCGACAGCCAGATTTTATTGCTTCGAGAGACAGCCATCATGAGCCAACAGTTAAAGCCCGATTGCATCCCTTGCAGTAAGCAGTATCGTTTAACGTACCACAAAGCATCCGGTGCTACTACTACCGACGAGCAGATCAGAGGCGTTTGGTATACGTCTGGGGGGCTGGCACAAGACGGGAAGACCGTTTGCGATCCCGGCACTGTAGTACTTAATCGGTTAACATTGCAGACTGCCGAGCTGGGTAAGCGCTCCCCTTTGCTTCGTAACAAGACCAATGCACTGTTTAAAGAGATCTTTGTAGACAGCGGACTGGTACAGATCGAGTTTTTTGATAATGGACAAATAGATGGTGATACCATCTCTGTCTATGTGAATGAAAGACCAATGGTCTACCGACAAATGCTTAAATCACAGGCCGTAACCATGTCGGTACCAGTCGATCGCCAGCGACCCATTCAAGACGTGGTGATGGTAGGCGAAAATCTGGGGAGCATACCCCCTAACACCGCTTTAATGATCGTCATGTCAGGCCAAGAAAGATACCAACTATACCTAAAGGCAGACGAAAGGCAAAACGCACTGGTACGTTTTATTTACAAAGAAAAAAAAGCTACTCCTAAAAATTAAAATTCCAAGTAACCGAGGGTAAGATCGGAAAAAGCGATACCTGCTTGGCCGACACCTTAAGGTCGCCGCCCGCTATGGTGCCCTCCTGATCGAAATAAATAAAATAGGGATTAAAGCGGCTGTACAGATTGTAAATACTAAACACCCATTGGCTTTTTACG
>JBILFN010000019.1:0-20654 GCA_044351575.1 Chitinophagaceae bacterium | reverse complement strand
GGAGTATTCTTCGATGAAGCTGGGTTTTTATCTTTTTGCCGAATACATCAACATGTTCGTGAGCAGTGCGGTAATGGCCACCTTGTTCTTTGGCGGCTACGACATTCCGTTCTTTGACGAGACGGCATGGCAGGGTTCCGCCCTCGTATTGTCGGCGCTGACCTTTGCGGTGATGATGGCCAAGGTCTCTTTCTTCTTGTTCTTGTTTATTTGGATTCGTTGGACCATTCCACGTTTTCGATATGACCAGCTGATGAACTTGGGATGGAAAAAGTTAATACCCCTGGCGCTGATCAACATGCTGATCAGTGCGGCCGTACTTTTATTTTTAAATAAGTGATGTACTAATACAGAATTGTATGCAACTGACGCAAAGAGCTAAATCGGTCGATCGCCATCCACTTACCTGGCTCGAGAGCATTTATCTATGGAACATCCTTAAAGGAATGGCCATTACGCTTCGCCATATGTTCATGAAAAAGGCTACCATTCAGTATCCCGAACAGCAGCGCAGTTTTTCTAAGGTCTTTCGCGGGTTGCATGTGCTGAACCGAGACGAGGCCGGACGTGAAAATTGTACGGCTTGTGGACTTTGTGCCGTCGCATGCCCGGCAGAGGCCATCACCATGGAGGCTGCCGAAAGACAAGTGGGCGAAGAGCATCTGTATCGAGAAGAGAAATATGCCGCCAAATACGAGATCAATATGTTGCGTTGCATATTCTGTGGTCTTTGCGAAGAGGCTTGCCCCAAGGACGCCATTTATCTGTCACAAACCTTTGCCCCTGCCAACTATGCCCGCAAAGGATTTATTTATTCAAAAGACGAGTTGTTGATCCCTCATCCTATTACCGAGCGCGAAGCGTACGTAAAGGCCCTGGGCGATCGCCAGCCTCAGCATTCAACCACCCATACCAACTAAGATGAGTATCGTGCAAATTCTTTTCTGGGTATTAGCGGTCATGGCCATATTCAGTGCCCTGATGGTGATCACGAGCAAAAATCCGGTCTATAGTGTGCTTTGGCTGATCGTTACCTTCTTTGCTATCTCGGGGCATTATATCTTACTCAATGCCCAGTTTTTGGCCGTGGTCAATATTATTGTCTATGCCGGGGCCATCATGGTCTTGTTCTTGTTCGTGATCATGCTCATGAACGCGCGTCAAGAAGGGGCCTCGGGAAGTAAGCGTTGGATCACCTTGGCCGGAACCATAAGTGGCGGCATCTTTTTATTGGTGCTGGTGGCCGCACTCAAGGACTCCGAATTAAAGACCCGCTCTGCGATGGTCATAGATGGCCAGGTGGGGCTTATCAAAGTGCTGGGCAACGAACTGTTTACCCGCTATGTAGTTCCGTTCGAGCTCTCGAGTATTTTATTTTTGAGCGCCATGGTGGGTGCCGTGGTCATTGGTAAAAAAGAGTAACGAAGAAAGTATGCCTATAAACTATTATCTGTTCTTATCGCTGGCCCTGTTTACCATTGGTATGGTAGGGGTGCTCACACGTCGCAATGCCATCATCATCTTTATGTGCATTGAGCTGATGCTAAATGCGGTCAATCTACTGCTGGTGGCTTTTTCGAAAATGCATTATCAAACGGCGCTCGAGGCCGGTCAGTTGGCCACGCAGGCAGGTGTCGAAGGGCAATTATTCGTGTTCTTTATTATGGTAGTGGCGGCGGCCGAGGTGAGCGTAGGATTGGCCATTATCGTGATGATGTATCGTAATGTGCATTCTGTGGACATCAACTTTTTGAATCGATTAAAACACTGATCATTTATACCGGCTGTTTATGCAAGATCTCTTTCAATTGTCTTACTGGATACCACTGCTCCCCTTGCTGGGCGCATTGATCAACGGACTCGGACGCAATCACCTCAACAAAACGGTATCGGGGCTCGTGGGCTCGGCCACCGTGTTGGGCTCTTTTGTGTTGAGCCTGCTGATCTTCTTTCAGATCAAGGCCGGCCAGAGTGGGGTGGTGCAGTACTTCGATTTTATTCGGGTAGGATCTTTTACGGTCCCCTTTGCGTTTCAGCTCGATGCGCTTTCTTCTCTTTTCTTACTCATCATTACGGGCGTGGGCTCTTTGATCCACATATACTCCACTGCTTACATGCACGACGAGGAGCCCGCTCATTTTGCCCGCTATTTTGCCTACCTCAATTTGTTCGTCTTCTCCATGCTGCTCTTGGTATTGGGGGCCAACTACGTGATCTTGTTTATGGGTTGGGAAGGCGTGGGGCTTTGTTCTTATTTGCTTATCGGGTATTGGTTTAAGAATCCGGCGTATACTGCAGCCGCTAACAAGGCCTTTATTATGAATCGCATTGGCGACCTTGCCTTTTTGGTAGCGCTGTTCTGGATCATCACCAAATCGGGTGTGGTAGGTTTTCAGGAATTCTTTGCCTTTGTACAGCAACACCAGTTCACGGACCGGTTTACCGCCACGGATATTACCGTGATCACACTCTTGTTCTTTATTGGCGCTACCGGCAAAAGTGCACAGCTTCCACTTTATACTTGGTTGCCCGATGCCATGGCGGGTCCCACTCCGGTCTCGGCTCTGATCCATGCGGCTACCATGGTAACGGCCGGCATCTATCTGATCGCCCGCAGTAATATTCTCTACTCGTTGGCGCCGCACACCCTAGCCCTTATTTCTTGGATCGGGCTCATCACTGCGCTGCTGGCCGCATCGATCGCCATAGCGCAAAATGACATTAAAAAGGTGCTCGCTTACTCGACGGTCAGTCAACTTGGATTTATGTTCCTGGCCCTGGGTACAGGTGCCTATGCCGCTGCTGTTTTTCATGTAATGACGCATGCGTTCTTCAAGGCCTTGTTGTTCTTGGGAAGCGGTAGTGTGATCCATGCCATGGGGGGAGAGCAGGATATTCGCAACATGGGCGGTCTGTCCAAAAAGTTGCGCATTACCTACATTACTTTCTTGATCGGTTGCATTGCCATTGCAGGGGTTCCTCCTTTTAGTGGTTTCTTTTCGAAGGACGCTATTTTACTGAGCGTCTTTTTACACTCGCCCCTTCAATACGCGTTGGCGTTGTTCGCGGCTTTACTAACGGCCTTCTACATGTTCCGTTTGTTGTTCTTGACTTTTTTCGGGCGCTTTAGAGGCACACAAGAGCAGCAACACCACTTGCATGAGAGTCCCTGGGCCATGACCCTTCCGCTACTGGTGTTGGCGGTGCTTTCCATCATCGGTGGATGGGTGGGTATTCCTGCCGTCTTGGTTCCTGATGCCGAGGCGCTTCCTCATTTCTTATCGCCTGTAATTCCAATACTGTCCCATAGCGTATCGCACGAAACCGAATTTGCGCTCATGGCCCTTTCTACCGGATTGGTGTTGGTAATGATCTTGGCCGCGTGGTTACGTTACAGAAACTACCAGCCCGGTGCACCGACTAGTACATTCATAAAACTATTGGAGAATAAATGGTATGTCGACGAACTCTACCAAAAGCTCGTGGTACAACCGCTTTTTGGTTTAGCCGGATGGCTTCGCTCGATAGTCGAGGCCAAGGGTATCGATGGGTTGGTCAACGGTGTGGGACGTGCGGTACAATACAGTGCCCGACAACTGCGACTGGTGCAAAGCGGGCAAGTGGGTCTGTATGTGCTGTTGATGGTGCTCGCTATGGCCCTTATGCTCCTGATACAATTTTTTATAAGAAAATAAACCGACCGCGTTGCGGAACCGCTTATGATAGCATTATTGATTGTATTGATCCCTCTTTTAGGTGGTATCTTTTCTTTTGGGGCCCGCGCCAATAAGAAATCGGCCGTTAGGGTCTTTACGCTGTTTACCGCAGGCTTGCTGGCACTTGTATTACTCCCACTGACCATTTTGAACGAACCAATTCTCCAACAATTCACCGCGCCCTGGTTATCTGGCATAGGAAGTTCGTTCTCGCTGGTGTTGGACCCGCTGGCCAAGGTGCTTTGTTTGCTCACCGCCCTCGTTTATTTTCTCTTGGCTCTTTACATGAGCGATAAGTCGGTACAGAAGCCGGCTGCTTTTTACGGATGGCTCTTGCTGGCACAATCTGGTATGATGGGCGTCTTTCTGGCTACCGATGGACTGCTCTTCTACTTTTTTTGGGAGCTGGCCCTGATCCCAATGTATTTTTTGAGTTCTATCTGGGGAGGTGCCCGTCGTATTGCAGTCACCTTTAAATTCTTTATCTATACGTTCTTGGGTTCGGTGCTACTACTGGCCGGTTTGATCTATTTGCAATCACAAACACCCGACCAGTCCTTTGCGCTTTCGTCGCTATTAAAAGTAAAATTGTCGACCGCTCAGCAGTCCTGGTTGCTGTGGTTGTTCTTACCTGCCTTTGCCATTAAGCTTCCTTTGTTTCCTTTTCACACCTGGCAGCCCGACACCTACGAAGAGGCGCCTACTCCTGTAACGGCAGTGCTTAGCGCGATAATGGTCAAGATGGGTATCTTGGGTTTGCTTCGTTGGTTGCTTCCTTTCTTTCCACTGGCGGCTTATCAATGGGGTGATGTGATTATGGGTTTGGCCGTTGGGGGTATTGTGTATGCTTCATTGATTGCCTGGCGCCAAGACGATCTAAAGAGACTGGTGGCTTATTCTTCTATCGCGCATATTGGGCTGATGGGAGCTGCCGCCTTTGCCGCGAATCTGGCCTCGCTGCAGGGACTTTGTTTTCAGTTGTTCGCTCACGGTATTAATATTTTTGGAATGTGGTTGGTGGTCGATCTGATCGAGCGAAATCTCGGCACCCGTAAGATCTCGGAACTAGGGGGGCTGGCCAGTCATTCCCCTGCACTGACCTTCTTTACGATCATCATAGCACTGGCCAATATTGCATTGCCGCTCACCAATGGTTTTGTGGGAGAGTTTTTGATGTTTGCCGGGTTGTTGGCCACTAAATCAAATTTCGCCTGGGTGCTGACTGCCGCTGCCGGATTGGGTATTATCTTCTCGGCCGTCTATACGTTGGGCATGATCCGTTCGGTTTTCTTTGGTACATCGAACTCCGCTACAAGCCGTCCCATCAACTTATCGGCGACAGAGCAAATCGTGTTGATCGTGCTGGTGCTGCTGATCGTTGCCTTTGGTATCTATCCGCAGCCGATGCTCGATGTAACGGCCGGCTATGCCGATCAATTGTTCAGACAAATAGATATTAGTTACCTATTTAGAAAATTCTAAGTTCTCCTATATGAATGCATTACTTGTTTCGGCTTTGTGGGGAGTGATCATGATGTTTAGCGGCATTGCCATTAAGCAGACCGCTGTACTACGTTACCTGGCCATAGCCGGGGTTATGGTCTTGCTAGGTTTGAATATAGCCGAGATGCAAGGATGGCAATTGCTTGGTATCGACACGAACGGAATGTTGCAGTTCGATGCGTATGCACTGCTGCTTAATTCGGTGCTGCTGGCTTCGTTCCTCATCTATCTTTTGTTGAGCGGTTCGGCCATGGAAAGAATCGGCCACAATCTTTCGGATTATCTGGCCCTGCTGTTCTTTATAGGTGCGGGCATGATGATGGTCACTGCATTTGAGTCGTTACTGATCTTATTCTTGGGAATTGAGATCATCACCATTCCGCTTTACATATTGACCGGAAGTGACAAGAGGAATCTCAAGAGTAACGAAGCATCGCTCAAGTATTTTTTATTGGGCGCTTTCTCTTCTGGCATCTTACTGATGGGCATTACGCTGGTGTATGGTGCCCGCGGAAGCTTTGCCCTCTCTGGTGTGGCAGATACGATCCGTCTGTCGAGCTCGCTGATGATTGCCGGCATGTTGCTGCTGATGATCGCCATGGCATTCAAAGTATCGGCGGCGCCGTTTCATTTTTGGACACCTGATGTGTACGATGGCGCTCCGACCGTCTTTACCTCTTTTATGGCTACGATAGTAAAAGTGGCCGTGTTCGCTGCTTTTCTACGGTTGTTCGATCGCAGCTTTGCCTTACAGTTCAATGCCTGGCAGTGGTGGGTGGCCATTTTGGCGGCGCTTACACTTTTTATCGGAAACATCACGGCCGTGTTTCAGCAAAGCGTCAAGCGCATGCTGTCTTACTCCAGTATTGCACAAGCCGGTTTTATGTTATTGGCGGTCTTTGCTATGAATACAATGGCCAAAGAAGGCCTGTTGCTCTACGCTGCCTCATATTCATTGGCCACCATCGGCATATTCGCCGTGCTGTCGCGCATGAAAGATTATTCGTTCGAGGCCTTTAACGGTCTGGCCGGTCGTTATCCGTGGGTGGCGGCCGCACTTGCCATTTTCTTTTTGTCGCTGGCAGGTATTCCGCTGACCGGCGGCTTTATGGCAAAATTCTATATGATCAAAGCAGCGCTGGGTCAGAGTCTCTGGTTGGCACTATTTGCTCTGCTGATGGCAGTCGTAAGCATCTACTATTACTTCAGGGTCATTCAAGCCATGTACTTTAAGCCGGTGGCCCAATCGGAGCCTCTTTCTTTTGATAATGGATTTACGGGCCTGCTGCTGGTCGTGGCGATACTGGTAGTGGTCTTGGGGATATTTCCGGAGTGGCTGATCGCCTGCCTCTACTTCTAATCTCATTTTACCGCTCATCAAGCTTTTCTTTGCCATCGCGTCAAGCGTTGGTACCTTCACTTATCGATGATGAAGTTTACCGATATATTTTCACTGGCATTTCGCACCATTCGCGGCAATCGGCTCCGAACTGGTCTGACCGTGGCCATCATCGCCTTTGGAATTATGGCATTGGTAGGGATCATCACGGCCATTGAGGCCATGAACCAAAAGTTTACAGAGAGCTTCTCGAGCATGGGGGCCAGTGGGTTTACCTTACGGTACAAGGAACGTAATATTCGTTTCGGTGGCGGTAACCAGGGCAACGATATGAAGCTGTCCCAAAAAGGAAAGAAAAAGGCGCGTACCTCAAACCTCGACAAGAAAATTACCCGCGACCAGGCCGAACTCTTTGTGTCGACCTTTGACTTTCCGGCTGTAAAAAGTATCAGTCTGTTTGGCGGACGTAATTCGATCGTCTCGTACGAAACACGCAAGACCAGCCCCAATGTAATGGTACAGGGCGGCGATGAGAATTTTTTAGCGCTCAACGGATTTTCGCTCGAGACCGGTCGTAATCTGAATCGTACCGATGTAACATCGGGTCGCAACGTTTGCATGTTGGGTTACGATGTCGCCAATAAATTATTCAAGCAAGGATATCGCTCGGCGGTTGGCAAGGTCGTTCGTGTCAACTCGATTCCGTATCGCGTACTGGGAGTTCTGGAAAGCAAAGGATCTTCGTTCGGCTTCAATCGCGATAATATGATCATCACTTCGTACAACAATGTCTATCGCAATTTTGGTAGCGCCTCTTCTTTTAACATTGCCATTCAGGCCTCGCAGATACAATGGGTGCCCGCTGCCATGGGAGAGGCCGAGTCGTTGTTCCGTTCCGTGCGACGGTTGCATACAACCGAAGAGAACAATTTTGTGATCGATCGCAGTGACAGTATTGCCGAAAAAGCCATGAACAGCCTTGGTTTTCTGACCATCTCTGCTACGGTGATCGGTTTGATCACCCTGATCGGGGCTGCCATTGGTCTAATGAATATTATGCTGGTCTCCGTATCGGAACGCACGCGCGAGGTGGGGCTGATCAAGGCGATCGGTGGCAAACGAAAAATGGTCAGTCGTCAGTTCTTGCTCGAGGCTATCATCATCAGTGTACTGGGCGCCTTGTTCGGGATCTTGCTGGGAGTAGGGGTCGGTAATCTCTTTGCGCTGGTGTTGGGCACCGGCTTTGTGATTCCTTGGAACTGGGTGTTCTATGGCATCTTTATATGTACCCTGGTAGGGCTGCTGGCCGGGCTCTATCCCGCCCGAAAGGCCGGTAAGTTAAACCCCATTGAGGCTCTCCGTTACGAGTAACGGCCTATTTTCCACAATTTTTACCCTATTTTTTGCCGTTTTTGGCAGGGTTAGTCAATTTAATATCAAATTAATCGGTTCGGGTTTGCGCAGTTCAAAAAATCCTTAACTTGACCCTCCTTCTGTAACCGGAAGGGTGTTTTTACAAGCTTTTAAAACCTAATAACTCAACACTAAAAACAACGATCATGGCAGAGACTAAACCAACTGCAACAGCTGCTTCAAAATCATCTTCGGCCCCTGCAAAACACGGTGGAAATTCCATCTCGTGGATTGCTCCTCTTGTGTGTGTGCTCGCCGGCTATTCCATCTGGCGTTTTATGATGGGAGATGCCTCCGGATTCAACGAACCCGATCCCGCTGGTGGATTCTGGCCCCATCACATGGGACCCAAAGATGCCTTTCACCGTATTTACGAAGGAGGAATCATCGTGCCTTTGTTGATCGGAATGTTTTTAATGGTGGTGGTGTTCTCTATCGAGCGCTATTTGACCATTCGTCGTGCCCTCGGTAATGGACCCATCGATGATTTCGTTCGTAAGATTCAGTTTCAGCTCGCCAGCCGCAACGTAGACGCTGCCCTGGCCGAATGCGATAAGCAAAAAGGTTCCGTCGGTAATGTAATGAAGGCGGGTCTGCGCCGTTACAAAGAAATGATCAATGAGTCGGGTATGTCCACCGATCAAAAAGTGATCGCCATTCAAAAAGAAGTAGAGGAGGCCACTGCGCTCGAGCTGCCTATGCTGCAAAAGAACCTGGTGTTTCTTTCTACCATTACGTCGGTCGGTACGCTGATCGCCCTGCTTGGAACCGTATTGGGTATGATCCGTTCATTCGCTGCCCTTGGTGAAGAAGGTGGTGGTGGAGCTGCGGCTGACCTGGCGGTTGGTATCTCTGAGGCCCTCTATAATACGGCCCTCGGTATCGGTACGTCAGCGATCGCGTTGATCCTGTACAACATGTTCACTACCCGTATCGATTCTATCACCCATGGTATCGATGAGTCTGGATTTACGCTCACGCAAAGTTTTGCCTCTTTGTATAAGTAATACAAGACGCATCTTTTGCAACGTACTATCCATTCATCTATTTAAATTTTTGTTCCCATGCCAAGTGCCAAGATACCAAAAAGGAGTACGGACACGGATATGACCCCCTTTGTGGACATAGCGTTTCTGATCCTCTCCTTTTTTATTATGGCGACAAAATTCAAACCACCTGAGCCTGTCGAGATCACGACGCCTGGCTCGGTGCTGTCGCAAAAATTACCCGAGAACAATGCCGTGATGATCTCCATCGACTCGGCCAACAGGGTCTACTTTACTGTTTTGTCCGATCGTGACCCTTCGAAGTACGATGCTATCATTCGCGGTATCAATGCCAGTCAAAACCTGGGACTGACCCCTGCCGAGATGGCCAATTTTCGCAAGACCTACCTGGTCGGTGTTCCTTTCGGTGGGCTCAAGCAGCTGTTGGCTACCGATTTTAAGGACCAGACCAAGTTGAGCCAGCCGGGTATACCTGTGCTTGATACGCTCAATAATCAGCTGGTCTGGTGGATCAAAGAGGCCAAGACCGCTTTTGCAGGCGAAAAGTTAAATTATCTCATTAAAGGAGATGGACTTTCGAAGTATCCAACCTTTAATGCGATAGTACAGGCGCTCAAGAAAAATGAGGAGTTCAAGTACAACCTGGTCACACAGCTCGATGATGTACCCGCAGGAACGGCTCTTTATAAGGCTGAGCAAGAACAAGAGAAAAAATAAATTAATTAACCCCAATTACATTACACTATGGCTAGTATAGATAGTGGTGCAGAGCAGGGTGGTAAAAAAGGCCCGGGCGTAAAGAAAGCCAAAAAACTTTCTACCCGGGTAGACATGACCCCCATGGTGGACCTTGGGTTTCTGCTGATCACGTTCTTCGTGTTCACCGCTACCATGAGTTCTCCCACCACGCTCGACCTTAATATGCCAAAGGATATCAAGAAGCAGGATGAGCAAACCGAGGTAAAGGAATCATCGGTGTTGACCATCATGCTGGGCAAGGGCGATCAGGTGTACTACTACGAAGGAAAACTGGTGGTAGATGCCACCGGCAATAACTTTAAGCAGACCACCTTCAAGGGAATTCGCGACATCATCGTCAATAAAAAGAAAGAGGTGATGGACCGCTATTACCAACGTCCCGATCCTGCTTGTGAGGCCGAGGCCAAGGCAAAGGGAAAGCCCGTCAGCAATTGCGCCGATAAAGATTTTGTGGTCATCATCAAACCCAGTGACGATGCGACCTACAAGAACACGGTAGACATACTCGATGAAATGACCATCAACCAGGTTCGTACCTACGCCATGGTCAAGATCGCCGATGTAGAGTATGAGCTGATCAAAAAGACAGAAGAATCCAACGGTATCAAGTAGTAATCGAAAACAAAGAGCATGGAATTAAATAAAATATTAACCGCAGACATTCTCGATATTGTCTTTGAGGGAAGAAACAAGGAGTACGGGGCCTATGACCTGCGTAAGACCTACAACGAGCGGGTAAAGCGCGCCCTGATCATCACGGCGTCTACCGCTGCCTTGATCTTATTGATCTCCTTTTTGAACAAGACCCTCAGCGATAACGATAATGCAAAGGTCAAGATCAATGAAATGACCTTGCAAGATGTTAAGCAAGAAGAAAAAGAACCCCCGCCGCCGCCGCCACCTCCTCCTCCCAAACAGGAGCCTCCCAAGGTGGAGATGAAGCAGTTTACACCTCCTGTCATCAAGAAAGACGAAGAGGTGGAGAAGCCGCCGCCACCACAAGAGGAATTGAAAGAAGCCAAGATCGACGTGGTGAATGTGGAAGGTATCAAAGACGAGGGACTGGCAGCGCCTGTAGACATTGACCAGGGAAAGCAGATCGTAGAAGAGAAATTCGACGATAACAAGATCTTCGATAAGGTAGAGATCGAGGCGAGTTTTCCGGGTGGTGATAGCAAATGGCGCCAGTATCTAGAGCGTAATGCCAACGGTCAAGTGGCTACCGACAACGGTGCCCCGGAAGGAACTTACACTACCGTCGTACAATTTGTGGTAGATAAGGAAGGTAACATCAGCGATGTTCGCGCCCTTACCAATCACGGATATGGCATGGAAGAAGAAGCCATGCGTGTTATCAAGCGTGGTCCTAAATGGAACCCCGCCGTACAAAATGGTCGTCAAGTAAAGGCCTATCGTAAACAGCCCATCACATTCCGTGTGGAGGGTGAATGACGAGTGTCTTGCTATCTTAATAAGTCCCCTTTCTACAGGGGACTTTTTTTTTGAGTTACTTTTGCCCCTATGAACAAACTGCAGGGTTGGGATGATACTATCGTGGCATTGGCTACGCCTCCGGGCGTGGGTGCAATTGGCGTGATTCGGTTGAGCGGTTCGCAGGCATTGTCAATTGCCGATAGGTTGTTTTTGTCCAAGAACTTATCGGAGCAGCCCTCTCATACCTTGCATGTGGGGCTACTTACGCATCAAGGTCGTTCGCTCGACGAAGTAGTAGTTTCGATCTTCAAAGATCCCCGCTCATATACCGGAGAAGACGTAGTCGAGTTCAGCTGCCACGGATCTCCTTACGTGCTACAAGAGATCATTGCGTCTTGCATAGATGAGGGGGCCCGTCTGGCCCGCCCTGGTGAGTTTACGCAACGGGCATTCTTAAAAGGAAAGCTCGACCTGACCCAGGCCGAAGCGGTGGCCGATCTGATCGCTGCCGGTACACGCGCCTCTCAACGCACCGCCTTGCAAGGTCTCAAGGGTGGTTTTTCGGCCGAGCTTTCGCACTTGCGCGAGCAGCTCTTACAATTTTCCGCATTGCTAGAGTTGGAACTAGACTTTTCGCAAGAGGATGTGGAGTTTGCCGATCGCAATAAGTTGCTTACGTTGCTGGGTCAGCTCGAGCGATCGACCGCTACGCTCTTGCATTCGTTTCAGTTGGGAAATGCCATTCGTAATGGGGTGTCGGTCGCCATTATCGGTAAGCCCAATGCCGGTAAATCGACCTTGCTCAATAGTTTACTCAACGAAAACCGGGCCCTTGTCAGCGATATTCCCGGAACTACCCGCGATACGATCGAGGAAGTGCTCAATATCGATGGTATCTTATTTAGACTTATCGATACGGCGGGATTACGTGAACATACTGCTGACCGGATCGAATCGGCCGGCATGGAGCGTAGTCTCGAAAAAATGCGATCGGCCGATCTGGTTCTCTATGTGTTCGATGCCACGGAACCTGTCGATGAGGTCATGGCCTGGCAACAGCAAGCGATTGCTGATGGATTGAATTTTTTACTGGTGGCCAACAAGAGCGATCTGGCCCATTCGCCCCCTTCTTTTTTACAACATTCCGGTTTTGAGAGAACGGTGCTGATAGCCGCCAAAACCCGTCACGACTTACACCGGTTAACGGCGGCGATGGTGGCCAATGTACTGACGGGTTCTCTCGATGCGGAGCATACCATCGTAACCAATGCCCGTCATTTTCAGGCTTTGCAAGAAGTACATAAGGCTTTGCTCGATGCACAGCGTGGATTGAACCAGTCTCTTTCGGGCGACCTGCTGGCGCTCGAGGTGCGTCGTTGTCTTCATTATTTGGGAGAGATTACCGGTGAGATCACCAACGAGGACCAGCTCGATTTTATCTTTAGTAAGTTTTGTATCGGAAAGTAGTGAACCCTCCAGTAGAAAAAAAATATGTGTCGCAACTCAACCCCGCCATTTGGGGATTGGTAGCGTTTTGGGCTTTTGTGGAATCTTTTTTAGGAGGCATTCTTCATGCCTTACAGGTGCCTCTTCGCGGCATTGTTCTTGCTGGTGCGGCAACAGCTTGTCTAACCACGATTGCTGCTGTAGCAAGAGGATATCTTGACAAGAAACCGATCCGTACTTTTTCGGCAGATCTGCTCAACGCCACCCTGGCAGTAATGGCCGTTAAACTGATCTTGAGTCCTCAGTCGCCCATCACCGCCTATGTGGCCATGCTCTTTCAGGGAGTCGTTGCCTACCTGTTATTCGGTTTGATACCTTCTTTTCGCTTAGCCGCTATCTTATTTTCTATAGTGGCATTGGTCGAAACCGCGCTACAAAAGGTGTTAGTGCTTTATTTGTTTTTTGGTACCGATTTCTGGTTTACCGTAGCTGATTGGGTCAATGAGCTGCATGCGCAGTTTGGTTTTTTGCCATTAGGTCTTAAGGGTATCGTTATAGCCTATCTGCTGCTTTATTTTCTGGCCGGGCTGTCAATCGGGTATTGGTTTGGATATTGGCCCGATCGAATAAAAAAGAAAAAAGACTCACTCGTATTGGCCTATCGGCAAGAGATGCATAACACGCAGGCAGTAGGGTCAACTCCTGGGCAGGCCCGCTATAGATATTGGCTTTTTTTTCTACTGGTTGCTTTTATGGTCAGTCTTTATGTCTTACCTTATTCGTTGTTGATGGCCACACTGGTACGCGTTCTTGTTTTTAGTCTGGTCGTGTATTTTTTAACGCCGCCTTTGCTGCGGTGGCTGACCCGGCTGTTGTCGGCAACGATCCAGCAAAGCATCACTTTACGACTTATTGACTCGATGCAGGAGCAGCGACAAATTTTTTATTTTTGTTGGCAGCGATTTACCGGCAAAAGATTGTTGCTGCGATTGTTATTGGCCTTCGAGGCGGCGCTCATACTCTCTGCGTCGAAAAAGGATCTTGCCCGTTCATCTACCTAAACAGAAATGCATTATGCCTCTGCCCGGTGAACAAAAACTTCAACAGCCGATCGAATTCCTAAAGGGAGTAGGGCCCCTTCGTGCCGAGTTGTTAAAAAAGGAGTTGGGCATTTTTACGTTCGGCGATCTGTTGGAGTATTATCCTTTTCGACACATCGACCGCACTCGCATCAACACGATCGATTCGTTAGTGCCCGAAATGGATTTTGTGCAGTTGGCGGGTGTCTTGGTGAGCAGCGAAGTAGTGGGGCAGCGTGCCGGCAAGCGATTGCTGGTCTCATTCAAGGATCGTACCGGAATAATCGAGTTGGCTTGGTTTCAGGGCATCAACTGGGTACAGAAATTGCTGCAACCCGGCTACTCTTACCTGGTATATGGGCGACTTGGTTTTTTTAATGGCCGCCCGCAATTGGTGCATCCCGAGATCGAAAAGATTGAGCCGGAACGGCCACTCGAAAAAAAATTTCTGGAACCGATCTACTCTACCACCGAGAAACTAAAAGCGAAGGGACTGGGCGGACGGGCGCTGGGTCGTCTTACACAAACTTTGTTGGGTCAGCTAACCGATATTGATCTGCCTGAGCCTTTACCGCTCGAAGCACTAAGGCCAATGCAATTGATGGAGCGATGCCGAGCACTTCGACAAATTCATTTTCCCGAAAGTATGCAGGCCTACCAGCAGGCATTACAGCGGTTAAAGTTCGAAGAGCTTTTTGTGTCGCAGCTTCGCATGCAATTGGTACGATGGCAGCGACATCGTTTCTCCGAGGGGGTGCTCTTCGAGAAGGTAGGTGATTATTTCAACGAATTTTATAAGCGTCATCTTCCGTTCGAACTGACCGGTGCCCAAAAAAGGGTCATCAAAGAAATTAGGGCCGATACCGCCAAGGGAAAACAAATGAACAGATTGCTGCAAGGAGATGTTGGTAGTGGAAAGACGATCGTAGCGGTGCTTACCATGCTATTGGCCATCGATAACGGGTATCAAGCTTGTTTGATGGCGCCTACCGAGATCTTATGCCAACAACATTTTGCCTCTGTACGATCGCTAGTAGAGAAGATCGGAGTGTCGGTGGGTTTGCTGACCGGATCGACAAAAGCCAAAGAGAGAAAGCAACTGCTCGCTCAATTGGCCGACGGAACGCTCTCGCTCGTTATTGGAACTCATGCGTTGATCGAAGAAACGGTAGCATTCAAAAAACTGGGTCTTGTGATCATCGACGAGCAACATCGCTTTGGGGTGGCGCAGCGAGCGCAGCTGTGGAAAAAATCGACGCCTCCTCCTCATATGTTGGTCATGACCGCTACGCCGATTCCGCGTACGTTGGCTATGACGGCCTATGGCGATCTCGACTATAGTATTATCGATGAGTTGCCTCCCGGAAGACAGCCGATCAAAACGGTACATCGTTTCGAAAAAGACCGGGCTCGGGTAATGGACTTTATAAAGCAAGAGATTCAACTTGGTCGCCAGATCTATATCATCTATCCTTTGATCGAAGAAAGTGCCAAGCTCGATTACGAAAACCTGATGAAGGGGTATGAGGAAGTAAAGGCGTTCTTTCCAGAACCACATTACTGGATCAGTATGGTACATGGCCGACAACCTGCCGATCAAAAGGAGATCAACATGAAGCGATTTGTGGAGGGTGATACGCAAATAATGGTTGCCACCACGGTAATCGAAGTAGGGGTGAACGTGCCCAACGCATCGGTGATGGTCATTGAGAGCGCAGAGAAATTCGGGCTTTCGCAATTGCACCAGTTGCGGGGCAGGGTCGGAAGGGGTACCGAGAAAAGTTATTGTGTCTTGATGACAGGGCCCAAGCTGGGTGCCGATGCCCGTGAGCGCATGCGCATAATGGCGCAGACCGGTAATGGTTTTGAGATCGCCGAGAAAGACCTGACCTTGCGCGGACCCGGCGAGATCGAGGGAACTCGCCAAAGCGGGGCCCTGGCCTTTAAACTGGCTTCGCTGGTCGCGGACCGGTCTTTGCTCGAGGTGGCCCGCGAAAAAGCCGCCGAATTGCTTGAGACTGACCCCGGTTTGGAGCAGGCCGGCCACAAGCCCCTCAGGGAATTTATGAAGATTCGAAAGGGAGTCCTCTCCTGGAGCAAAATATCCTGAGCCCAAAAGCGTTATATATTAAACCCAATTGTCAGGCACTTGTCAAATTGGGGTTGTACGCGTAGTCTTAACAGTTTTTTCGAACCCCTCGAAAGAGAATTTTGTTACCTTAAAAGAAATTGACCGGTTGAAAAAAATTGTCATTTTAACGGGGTTGCTCATTTCGTCTTTGCTGCTTTCGGCACAAGGGGCCATTGAGTTTGTGCAGAACAAAGGGCAGTGGAACAAGCAGGTCAAGTACCGCGGACAGGTCAACAATGGCTATTTCTTTATTCGCGAAAAAGGCTTTACCATTTTACAGCAGCATCCCGAAGATGTGGCTCGAATGCACAGGGTCAAGCATGGTGACACCACCGGGTTCTATATTCGTGCACATGCCTGGAATGTAGATTTTGCCGATGCCAAAAAACAAGTGGTATCGTCGACCCCTGTTCTTGCTGGTGAAAGCCCATTGCCCACGTACGAGAATTATTTTTTGGGTAACGATCACGCTCAGTGGGCACCGGCCTGTTCGGTCTACCAGGTCATTACCGTAAACGACATTTATCCTAATATCGATCTTCGCTATTACAGCGATGGCGGCACGCTCAAATACGACCTGATCGTAAGACCCGGTGGCGATCCTTCGAATATTGCATTGCGTTACGAAGGTGTTGACGGGCTTTCGATAAAAAATCGTGAGTTAGTGGTAGCTACATCGATCGGATCGTTCCGCGAATCATCTCCTTACACGTATCAACCGTCACAACAAGGAAGAAAAGAGGTGAGCTGTCGCTATCAATTAAAGGACGATCTGCTTCGCTTCGACGTAGGCCCCTACGATCGGGCCAGCACGCTGGTCATCGATCCTTCTTTTGTGTTTTGTTCTTTCTCTGGAAGCACGGCCGATAACTGGGGATTTACGGCCACCTATGGCCCGGATGGCAGTATGTATGCCGGGGGCATCGTTTTTAATGAGGGTGGCAGTTTTCCGGCGAGTCCCGGCGCTTTTCAATCGAACTTTAGAGGAGGTACCATGGACATGGGATTGATAAGGCTGAGTGCCGATGGAACCAGAAGAATATGGGCAACGTACCTGGGCGGAGCCGGGGATGAACAACCACACAGCCTGGTGGTCGATGCGCAGCAAAATTTATATGTAACAGGTCGCACCAATTCTCCCAATGGGGCCAATGGATACCCCGTGATCGGCAATGGTTCGCTGGCCGGTGATGGTTTTGATATAGTCGTATCTAAGATCAATCCTACCGGTACGGTATTGTTGGGATCTCGCAAGATAGGAGGTAGTGGTCCTGATGCCGTCAATATCGCCACGGCGCGTGCACTCAACTCGCTACAGCGTAACTATGGGGATGATGGCAGAGGTGAGATTATTCTCGATCCGCAAGGTAATGTACTGGTTACCTCGCATACGCAATCTGCTGCCACGGGTACCGGTCGCTTTCCTACAACGAGCGGCGCCTTTCAAACTACTTTTGGAGGAGGAACGCAAGATGCGGTCTTGCTAAAATTGTCCGCTGACCTAAGCAATTTGATCTTTGCCAGTTTTCTCGGTGGCACCGGTAACGATGCCGGTTATGTACTCGCCGTTCATCCGGGCAATGGAAATATTTACGTGGCCGGAGGTACGGAAAGTGTTAATCTGATCCCTGCCTCACAAACGGGTACCGTGGTGGGCGCTGCTCTAGGCGGAACCATCGATGGATATGTGGCCATCATTAGCCCTGACGGAACACAGCGCATTCGCACCAGTTACATTGGAACGACCGGCATCGATCAGGTGTTTGGCGTGCAATTCGATGTAAATGGGTTTCCTTATGTGATGGGACAAACCACGGGTAGCTGGCCCATTTCGAATGCGGCTTTCAATAACCCGGCCGGCAAACAATTCATTGCTAAATTGCAGCCCGATCTGTCTGCTTACGTATACTCCACAGCATTTGGATCGGGAGCCTCGGTGCCCAATATCTCGCCTATCGCTTTTCTGGTCGATCGTTGCGAGAACGTATATATGTCGGGTTGGGGCGGCACCGGATTTGGTTCGGGGTTTACCAGTGCGGGTACGGCCGGACTTCCATTGACACCCGATGCGTTTAAGTCGGTGACCGACGGAAAGGATTTTTATTTTCTTGTAATGCGAAAAGATGCGGCCGGTATTTTATTCGGTAGTTTTTTCGGAGAGGATAATTCGCAAAACGGGGGCAATGACCATGTGGATGGAGGCACCAGTCGTTTCGATAGCCGGGGTACAATTTATCAAGCTATGTGCGGAAACTGTAGCGTGGGTACGTCGCCCCGTCCGAATTTTCCGGTTACGGCCGGATCGTGGTCTACCTCGAACAATTCGAGTGGAGCCGGTTGCAGCATCACCATGGTAAAGATCGCCATGAACCTGTCGGGTGTACAAAGTGCCATTCGCTCCAGCATCAACAATGTTGCAGGAGATACGCTGGGATGTGTGCCCCTAACCGTTGCCTTTACCGACTCGGTAGGCAATGCGCAATCTTATATTTGGAATTTTGGCGACGGGTCGCCCGACGAAACCACGACCACCGCTAACAATACGCACCAGTATAACACCGTGGGCACCTTTACCGTCCGCTTGATAGCGGTCGATGCGAGTACTTGCAACGGAAGGGACACTTCGTACATCCGCATCAGGGTGGGGAACATCGAGGCCGATCTCGATTTTAATCCTGTAAAATTGCCTCCTTGCACGGCCTTTAATTATCGTTTCGATAATTTGTCTACTTCCCTGCCCGGTTATCCCTTTAAACCCACTTCTTTTGTGTGGAATTTTGGGGATGGTACGCCGCCGGTGGTAGCGGGGCCGGGTCCGGTCAATCATGCTTTTGCTGGGCCGGGCACCTACAATGTGCGTCTCTACTTGCAAGACACTACCTATTGTAATGCGCCCGATTCGCTGGTTATTCCGCTGAGTGTGGCAGAGAATGTAAAAGCTTCATTTACCACCGCTGCCCGCGGATGTATTCCTTATCAGCCGGTATTTACCAACACTTCGTTGGCGGGACAAACCTATTGGTGGAACTTCGGTGATGGCAATACCTCTACGGCCGCCTCTCCCTCTTACACCTATACGGTACCCGGCACCTATACCGTTACAATGGCCGCCAATAATCCAAACACCTGTAATCTTACCGATACATCTCGTTTTGTAATTCAGGTACTCGATGCACCGATCACCAATTTTAGTTTCTTGCCCGCTACCGTGCAACCCAATACCCCCTACACATTTACCAATCTGGCTTCGGCCGATGCGGTACGCTATAAATGGGTCTTTGGGGATGGTGATAGTGTGTTGACCACCTCGCGTGCTCCGGTGGTGCATCAATATCGTTCTAGCGGAACATTTTCTGTTTGCTTAACCGCCTATAATTCGCTGGATTGCCCTCGCACCTTTTGCAGAAGTGTACAAGCCAACGTGCTTCCACTCGTCGATCTGCCCAATGCTTTTACCCCATTGAGTGGCGATGTGAATGCCGTACTTAAGGTAAAAGGATTCGGGATCAGCAAACTTAAACTCGAGATCTGGAACCGCTGGGGGCAGAAAGTATTTGAGACGGCTGACCAGGAACAAGGATGGAATGGAACCTATCAAGGGGTCGTTCAGCCCATGGATGTATATATGTATACGCTATCGGTCGAATTTTTTGACGGCAGCAAAGTGATCAGAAAAGGAGACATCACCTTAATTCGGTAAACCGACGAACAGAGACCATGTTGAAGCGAAGTAAAAATTTGTTTTTCTTTTTGATGATGGCCCAGGGCCTTACTTCGCTATTGTCGGCACAAGACCTGCATTTTTCGCAGTTTATGCAAACACCTTTGCTGGTCAATCCTGCGCATACCGGATTTATTCCTGACGGTGATTATCGCGTAGGCATCAATTACCGTAATCAATGGGCATCGGTGAGCGCCTTTCCATACAAGACCATGAGTGTTTTTGGTGATGCGCAACTCTTACAAAATAGTGAGCAAACCGGCTGGCTTGGCGTGGGTGGATTATTGCTGCGCGATGTGGCCGGTACCAGCGCGCTCACGTCTACCAAGGTCTACGGGTCGGTGGCTTATCATCAAATGATCGGTAATGGCAGTTTGCTGGGGCTTGGGTTTAATGCAGGATGGGCAAATAAAAGCATCAACACAAGTGGACTCACCTTTCCTTCGCAGTGGAACGGCCAATTCTTCGATATTCACCAGTCCAACGGCGCCCCGGTATTGGCCGCCAACAACATCAATTATTTTGATATGCAGGTAGGCCTTAACTATGCCTACTTTCCCAACTCCTCTACGTTCGTGAACGCCGGTTTCTCTGCCATGCATCTGAACCGTCCACAAGAGAGTTTTTTTGAGAGCACTAACGGCATCGATAATCGGATCGCGGTTCGCTATACTGGTTTTTTGAATGCCAGCTTTAAGCTCAATGACCTGCTGATCGTGAGTCCGCACATGTATGTTTCCGTACAGGCCGCTGCCTCGGAGTGGGTAGGAGGCGCTCAGGCGCAGTACAATCTGTCGGGAGACGGCGATTACACGTTGTCGGGAGGGCTCTACTACCGCTATGGAGAATCACTGATACCTATGGTCGGCCTGGGCCTAAAAGAGATGGTCTTGCAATTTAGCTACGATGCTACGCTGTCTTCGCTCAAGAACTTCAATAATCGGCGAGGGGCTTTTGAATTTTCGTTGGTCAAACAAGGTCTATCCGATGCATACCGGGGCAATCGCAGAGAGTCGATGTGTCCCTCTTTTCGCTACTAGGCTTTTTCGGTTGCTGATTTATACCGATTTTTGAAGCCCTAACCACTCTTTTTCGCATGTCAAAAA
>JBILFN010000018.1:0-20948 GCA_044351575.1 Chitinophagaceae bacterium | reverse complement strand
TCGCAGGCCATAAAAAATCCGTCGAGTAAAGTAACCAGGGCGGCCGCCTTACTGCAGGCAAAGCACCGGCTTTGCATGAGCGGAACGCCCTTGCAGAACAACACGTTTGATATTTACGCGCAGATGAATTTTTTAAATCCGGGCATGTTGGGCTCGGTGGAGTTCTTTCGGCAAGAGTTTGCGATCCCTATCGATAAGCTGGGCGAGCAAGACCGAAAAGACCATCTTCGAAAGCTGTTGTATCCCTTTATACTTCGCCGTACCAAAGAGCAGGTGGCCAAGGATCTGCCCGAGAAGCAAGAGATGGTGCTGTTCTGCGATATGGAAGAAGATCAGCGAAACATATACGATGCTTATCGTAATGATTTTAGAAATCAAATACTTGGGTCTATCGAATCTCAGGGTATACAGCGTTCACAGCTGACCATCCTGCAGGGATTGATGAAGCTTCGCCAGATTTGCGATTCACCGGCCATTTTGAATGAAGCTGAGAAGTTTCCCAATCATTCCATTAAACTCGACGAATTGTCCAGAGAGTTGAGCGAGGGGATCAGCACCCACAAGGCCCTGGTCTTTTCGCAATTTTTGGGCATGCTGTCGCTGATCCGCGAAAAGCTCGATGAATTGGGCATCTCCTACGTTTATTTTGATGGAAGCACATCGGCGCCCGACAGAGAAAAGGCTATTCAGCGTTTTCAGCAAGACGATTCGGTGCGCGTGTTTTTAATATCGCTAAAGGCCGGAGGAGTGGGCTTGAATCTGACGGCGGCAGACTATGTATATATTATGGATCCTTGGTGGAATCCTGCTGTAGAACAACAGGCCATAGACCGTACGCATCGTATAGGACAAACCAAAAATATCTTTGCGTATCGGATGATCTGTAAGGATACAATCGAAGATAAAATTCTGCAGCTGCAAGAGCGTAAGCGCAATCTGGCCAAGGATATTATCGCCGACGACCAGGGATTTATAAAGACCCTCACGCGCGAGGATGTGGAATATCTGTTCAGCTAATAATTCGGGCACCTGCCGCTTATCCGGCTGCAACGCCTTTTAGCCTTGGTTATCAATTAAATCGGCCTATTTAACAGTTATTCAGCAAGTACTCCATCTGTTTTGCGTCTATCTTTGCGCACCATTTGTACAGCTATGAGAATATCCCTTCTGTTTTTACTATTCACAGCCTTTTGTCTCCAACCGGTTTTCGCCCAACGGGCTGATGGCAGCATCAAGGGAAAGCTGATCGATTCTACTTCAAAGCAACCAGTGGCCGATGCTACCGTTTCGGTGATCAGCGCCCGCGACTCTTCGCTGGCCAGCTTTACGCTCTCTGCCAAGTTGGGCACCTTCGAGATAAAAAATTTGTTGCCCGGTGATTATAAGATAGTGGTCAGTAGCAAGGGACTGCAAGAAGTTCGCCGTTCTTTTTCGATTACCGCCGAAATCAAATCGATCGATCTCGGTACCCTTACCCTTAATAAGGATTACAAAATGCTCGAGGGGGTGACTATTACGAGCGAGTCCCCCATCGTGGTCAAAAACGATACGGTACAGTTCAATGCCAGTGGCTTTAAGACCATCCCCAATGCTACGGTCGAAGACTTACTTAAAAAGATTCCGGGCATGGAAGTAGACAAAGAGGGATCAGTGAAGGCGCAGGGCGAACAAGTGCAACGCATTTTGGTGGACGGAAAAGAATTTTTCGGGAACGATCCTAAACTGGCCACCAAGAATTTAACGGCCGATATGGTAGAAAGCGTGCAGGTCTTTGACGATATGAGCGAGCAGGCCAAGTTTACGAAGATCGACGATGGTAGCCGCAGTAAAACCATCAATATAAAACTTAAAAAAGACCGCAATAAAGGATTTTTCGGCAGAGCACTCGCCGGGTATGGCAGCAAGGATCGTTACGAACAAAATGTAAGCTTCAACAAGTTTGATGGTAATAACCGGATCTCTGTTCTATTCAATGCGAACAATATCAATAAGCAGGGTTTTTCGTTCAATGATATCATTAGTTCGATGGGAGGTTTTAGTGGTTTTGGTGGCGGTGGTGGCGGCGGCGGTGGAATGACAACCATCACCATGGGTAGCGGCGGTGGTGGTGGAGGATTTGGTGGTGGTGGTGGTGGTGGCGGTGGTGGAATGATGTCCATGACCATGACCGGCGGTCGTGGTGGCGGATTTGGCGGCGGTGGAAACACCGGGATAATCCGGTCGCTTTCTACAGGTACCAATTTTTCTAATGAATGGAAGGCCGGCAAGACCAAGCTTACCGGTAGTTATTTTTTCTCGGATAACAGGCCCTTGCAGGAGCAAACCATTTTGCGCCAAACTTTTTTTGTGAACGATTCTTCGGCCAGTCAAAATCGCAGTACACGTTCGGACAATCTCAACCAGAATCACCGGATCAATATTCGTTTCGAGCACCAGTTCGATTCGCTCACGTCGATCTTGTATACACCCTCCGTTACCCTGCAGCATTCCGATAATTATAACATCGATAGCAGCAGCACCCTTTCCAAAACACCATTGGCCTCGTTTCTGGCCATTCAAACGCGTTCCGAGAACAGTAACGTACGCGACGGGTACAACATCAATAACAATGTGTTGTTGCGAAGAAAATTTTCGAAGATCGGCAGAACGTTGACGATCGGATTGAACAATACCATCGGTGGTAGCGAAGCCGATGGAAGGACCATTTCTAATAATATCTTTTTAAGACCGAATGGCAGCGTCGGACTCAACTTTTCGCAAAACCAGCAGTACAACCAGCAAACAAAGACCAGGAACAATGTGGTAAGTACGTCGTATACCGAGCCCCTCGGTTTGAACAAGCTGTTAGAGTTCAACTATGCCTATACCAACAACTTTAATCGTAGCGAAAAGGAGACCTTTAACTATAATAGCAGCAATGGTAAATACGATAATCCGAATTTGCCGCAGACCAACCAGTTCAAGAACATATTTACAGCGCATCGGGTAGGGGTCAATTATCGCCTGCAAGAAAAAAAATATAATTACCAGTTCGGAATAGGTGTACAGCAAGCCGAGCTCGAAAATCACAGCTACCAGGCGCTTACCAACAAAGATTCGATCAGTCGTCAAACCTTTACCAATCTGTTTCCTACCGCTAATTTTAATTTTACGCCCACCCGTAGCAAGAATCTGCGCGTGTCCTATAACGGCCGTACCAATCAACCGACAGTGGCACAGTTGCAAAACGTTCCTGATGTAACCGATACGCTTAACGTTCGCATTGGTAATCCTAATCTAAAGCAGGAGTTCAATCACAGCTTTAATATCGGCTACAATACATTCAATCTGGCGACCTTTCGTTTCGTAGCGGCCAATTTCAATATTGCCACTACACAAAACCGTATCGTTAACAGTATTTCGGTGAGGGGTCCGGTGCAAACTACCACCTTCGCTAACGTAGATGGATACCTGCGGGCTTTTTCGTTCTTTACACTTGGTCTTCCTTTCAAGAATCCCAAGCTGAAGGGTTCAAACATAAGCCTGACCAATACGATGTTATACCTACGTGATATCAGCTTGGTCAACAAACTCGAGAATGTTACCAAGACCCTTGCGCTTACACAAGGAGCCGGGATCAACATCAATAAGGAAAAGGTCGATTTCGGATTGCGTGCCAACCTAACGTATACTAATCTTAATTACAGCATCAATACCCAGCTAAACGAAGATTTCTGGACGCAGACCTACAATGCCGACGTAACATTTACCTTTCCAAAGGGGATCTTACTGTCGACCAACTTCGATTACCTGATCAATACGGGTCGTGCCGAAGGATTCAACCAGCGTATTCCATTGTGGAATGCGAGCCTGAGCAAGTTGATGTTCAAGAAAAAGAATGGCGAGCTTAAATTTTCGGTCAACGACCTGCTCAATCAAAATGAGAGCATTACCCGAAATGCCGGCGATAACTTCTTACAAGATACACGAAGCATGGTCTTGCGTCGCTATTTCTTGGTCAGCTTCTTATTTAACCTCAATAGAATGGGCGGTAAGAACGCGACACAGCCTCAGGGTATGCCGGGTATGCCACGCTTTATGCAGCGTGAGATGCGCGATATAAGAATCAATTAATTGTAGAGAGGCGATGCAATGCTGGCAAAAAAGTCGCGCTGGCCGTAGAGCGTAGAGTATCGTTTAACTAATTACACCCCAAGTAGGACGCGCGCTCTTTCGAGATCTTGCGGCGTATCGATCTCCACTCCTTTTTCGGATGTTAGTACCATGCGAATGGGAATACCATGCTCCAGCAGGCGCAGGTTCTCTAATTTTTCTATTTTCTCTAGCGAGGTTGCCGGCCAGGCGGTAAATTTCAGTAACATCTCTTTTCGAAACGCATAGACCCCGATATGCTCGTAGTAAGTCGGCGATGCCTGGGGATCACGGGGAAAAGGAATCACGCTGCGACTAAAGAAGATCGAGTTGAAGTTGAGATCGACCACCACCTTAACCACGTTGGGATTTTGTACATCGTCCGCATTTGTAATAGGTCGCATCATGGATCCTACTTGTACCGAAGTATCGCTGAATTGCGCTATCACATGCTGCAGCGGTTCTTTTTTTATAAAGGGACTATCGCCTTGCACGTTCACTATAATATCGAACGCTTTTTCTCGGGCCACTTCGGCGATCCGATCGGTGCCACTCTCGTGCGCTTGTTTGCTTCTAAGTACCTGCCCTCCATTTTTTTTGATCTCTTCTTCTATCAGATCACTATCGGTTACTACATAAACCTCATCGAAGAGACTTGTTTCAACCACGGCCTCGTAGGTTCTTCGAATGACGGTCTTGTCTCCGAGCAACTGCATTAGTTTACCCGGAAAGCGAGAAGCTTCGTAGCGGGCCGGGATCATGGCGATAACCTTCATGCTTAAATGTACTTAGTCTTGCGAAGGTAGAAATGGGTTTTTTAGCAAGGCGCCCAGCTCCTCATCTTTTTCGGCGGGGTAATAACGATCGATACCGTATTGTATGTCTTGCATGGGCAAATGAGAGAACGTGCCGAGTAAGCGATCCCATATTGACAGAACCGCCCCATAGTTGGTATCGGTATAGGGTTGTACCCGGTGATGATGTACCTTATGCATATTGGGAGAGACCAACACATAGCTGACCCATTTGTCTATGGTCGCAGGCAGAGAAATGTTGGCATGTGTAAAAGCGGTAAACGCAACTACCAGGGTCTGGTAGATCATGACCGCATACATGGGAGCGCCTGAAATAAAAATAAACAGGATAAAGAACAATCCTCTTAGAAGGCTATCGCCCGGATGATGACGCAATCCGGTGGTTACATCTACTTTGCTATCGCTGTGATGAATTAGATGAAATTTCCAAAGCCAGGGTTGTCGATGCATTACCCAGTGCACCCACCAGCTGCTAAAGTCAAGTGCCAGTACCCCTATTAGTACCGACCAGCCGATGTTGGCGTTGGTCCAGTGTACGATCCCAAACGACTGTGCCTGGCACCAATCGGAAAGCCGAACAATAAAAATGGCGAGCAGACTATGAATAATCAGGTGGATTACCGTAAAGGCAAAGTTGACGGCGGCATGGTTGAGTTTGGTGGTACGGTAGCGAAGTGAAAAGACCGGAATGGCCCCTTCGAGAATCCAAAAGAATAAAAGTCCTCCGACCAGAATGGCCATTCGTTCGAGCGGCCGCTGCTCAAGATCTTGAAAGTAGTGGATCACCGAAGACCAGGTATCCATAGCAGATAGATTTTAAGTGATCGGTCGGAGTAACGACCGTACTTATTGATTAAGCATCAGCGGCATTACCAGCATCAGCAGTTCTTCGTTATCGCTTTTATCGCGAGGCTTCAGCAATCCGGCTTTGGTGGGCGTTGAAAGTTCGAGGTTCACCTCTTCGCTGTCGGCAGCCCCTAGCATTTCGATCAAGAACTTTGCATTAAAAGCGATCACCAGATCTTCGCCAGAGTACTGGCATTTCATTCGCTCGTTTCCTTCGAAACTAAAGTCCACATCTTGTGCGGCCAGTTGTAATTCACTGCCAGAAATATTAAGTGCTACCTGGTTGGTACTCTTGTTACTAAAGATGCTAACGCGGCGCAGGGCACTTTGAAAATCGGCCGTGTTCACCGTTAGGTGGTAGGGGTTCTCTGCGGGAATTACTACTTTATAGTCAGGGAAACGCGCATCGATAAGACGGCAACTCATTTGGGTGGTACCATAGCGTATGAACAAATGGTTACTGTTATAGCTGAGCGTTACTTCTTCGTCGCTTAGCGGAATGGCCGCTTTGACCAGGTTAAGTGGCTTGCGGGGTACAATAAACGAATCGGTCTTAGGGCATTTGACATCGGTGCGTTTATATCTTACCAGGCGGTGGGCATCGGTAGCCACACATTGCATACCTTTTTTGTCGAGCTCAAAGAAAACACCCGTCATGGCAGGACGCAGGTCATCGCTGCTGGTGGCAAAGATGGTCTTGTTGATGGCGGTCAGCAGTGCGGTTGCCGTCATCGAGAAAGAGGTCGTATCGTCTGCCGCGGGTTCTTTGGGAAAATTGTCCGGATTTTCGCCCATTACCTTGTACTTGCCATTGTCGCTGGTGATCTCGATGGCAAAATTCTTGTCGATCGTAAATGTGAGCGGCTGGTCGCCGATGTTCTTGAGGGAGTCCATCAAGATGCGGGCGGGAATACAAACCTTGCCGGCATCCTTGGCCTCTATGTCTAATTGCACCCGCATGACCGTTTCGAGGTCCGTGGCCACTACGGTCAATTTATTTTTTTCGATCTCGAATAAAAAGTCTTCCAGAATGGGTAATACCGTGTTGGTATTGATGACGCCGGAAATGTGCTGGAGTTGTTTGAGCAGCAACGAAGAATTCGCAATGAATTTCATACAATCTCTATTGTGGGTTACGGGCGAAACTACTGATTTTTTGGGTAGTTTTGGAGGGATGTACAAAAAGGCGTTGACCCCCGAGCAGGCCCTGCAAAAGTTGCGGCATTATTGCGCTTACCAGGAGCGTTCTCACCAGGAGGTGCGCGATAAATTGCGGCAGCTCAATTGTGCAAAAAAGGAACATGACGCCATCCTCTCGAGCCTGATAGAGGATGATTACCTCAACGAAGAGCGCTTCGCCGTTGCCTTTGCAGGAGGCAAGTGGCGCGCCAAGCACTGGGGTCGCCAGCGCATCCGCTACGAGCTTAAGCAACGAAAGGTCAGCGACTATTGTATAAAAAAAGCGCTGCTGCAGATCGAAGAGGATGACTATTTGGCCGTGCTTTCGCGACTCGCCACCGATAAATACGCTTCGTTATCGCAGTACCAATATATTGTTCGCTATAAAAAAACGACCGACTATCTGATCTCCAGGGGCTTTGAACCCGAACTGGTCAGGACCGCCCTTGCAGGTACCCGGTCGAACAACAACTAAATTACTATGTCTTCGCTTACGCTTTCGTTGATACAAATGCCCCTTGTTTGGGAAGACAAGGCGGCTAATCTGCGCCACATTGAAAAGCAGTTGGCCCAGTTGCAGGGTAAGACGCAGGTGGCCATCTTGCCCGAATTGTTCAGTACCGGATTTAGTATGCAAACCGAAACCTTGGCCGAATCGATGGAGGGTTCTACGGTGCAGTGGATGAGAGCGAAGGCCCAACAACATCAACTGATCGTTGCCGGTAGTGTGATGATAAAAGAGGAAGGGCACTATTATAACAGATTGCTATGGGTGCTTCCTTCGGGAGAGCTGGGCCATTATGACAAGCGCCATCTTTTTGCGTTTGCCGGCGAGGACCGCCATTACAGCCGAGGAAACAAAAGATTGATCGCGTCGGTCAATGGGTTCAAGGTCAACGTACAGATCTGTTATGACTTGCGCTTTCCGGTCTGGTCTCGCCAACAGACTACCGATGGTCAGCCCGAATACGACCTGTTGATCTATGTTGCCAACTGGCCTGAGCGCCGTCGCCTGGCATGGATGACTTTACTGCAGGCACGCGCCATCGAAAATCAATGCTATGTGATCGGGGTCAATCGAGTAGGCGAAGACGGTCATCAAATTTATCATAGCGGCGATTCGATGGTTATCGATCCGCTGGGAGAGATCTTATTTACAAAGAAAGACGAACCTTGCGTACACACGTTTACGATCGGCAAAGAGCAACTGCAGGGTTATCGCCGGCAATTTCCATTTTTAAAGGATGGGGATGCGTTCGAACTGTTAGCGTAGCTCGTTACTGCAGATGATTCCACCCCTGCGCGGTTAACGGATGCGTTGCGCCACCTTTGGTGATGATGCGAGCACCCTGGTCGGCATCGGTCATGTAACCAATGACACTTATTTGCTCGTTGAGCACGAGTTTATCGTAGTCGGCCTGAGAAAGCGTAAATAGCAACTCATAATCTTCGCCGCCACTTAGTGCGCAGGCCGTTGGATCGATCTCGAATTTATAAGCAGCCAGTCGTGTGGCTTCGGCAACAGGAATTTTTTCTTCATACAACACACAACCCAGCTGGCTTTGTTTACAGAGATGCATGATCTCTGAACTCAACCCATCGCTGATATCCATCATGGCAGTCGGAGTAATACCGGCCTCTCCCAAAAACGCAACGATGTCTTTACGAGCTTCGGGCTTGAGCAATCGGCCGATCACGTATTGTTCTCCTTCGAGATCGGGCTGTACCTGCGGACTTTCGAGATAGATCTTTTTTTCCCGCTCTAAGAAAAGTAATCCCACATAGGCGGCACCAAGGTCTCCGCTTACACAAAGCAGATCTCCTTTTTGAGCCGTACTTCTTTTGACGAACGTATCGGGTGCTACCTCTCCTATGGCAGTGACCGACAAGACCAATCCTTTTTGCGAAGAACTCGTATCGCCGCCCACCAGATCTACTCCGTACTTATTGCAAGCCGCATAGATCCCTTCGTAAAGTTCACTGACCGCCTCTACGCTAAAGCGATTGCTGATGCCGATGCTCACTACTAGTTGCGTGGGCGTCGCGTTCATGGCATAAATGTCACTCAGATTAACGATGGCCGCCTTATAGCCCAGGTGTTTGAGCGGGGTATACATCAGATCGAAATGCACACCCTCGAGCAGCAGATCGGTGGTAACGACGGTTTGCTTACCAAAGTGATCGATAACGGCTGCATCATCACCAACCCCTACCACCGAAGAGGCTTGCTGTAATTCGATGTTACGGGTAAGATGTTCAATAAGGCCAAACTCGCCCAATGAACTGATCTCGGTACGTTCGTTACTCATAGACTACAATTGAAGTTCTTTTTGACCATTGATGACCTGCAGCATCTCGTCGTGGATCTTTCCATTCGTGGCCAGCACCTTGTGCTGGTAGATCGAAAAATCTTTTCCGGAAAAATCGGTGACCTTACCGCCTGCTTCTTCTACTATCAAATAACCCGCGGCACTGTCCCAGGGTTCTAGTTTCTGCTCGAAAAATCCGTCGAAGCGCCCACACGCCACCCAGCAAAGATCGATAGCAGCAGAGCCCAATCTTCTAACGGGCACTCCTTTTCTGACAAAACGCTCAAATACTTCGAGCGGTCCGTTGGGTTCGTTGATATAGGTATACGGAAAGCCGGTGACCAGACAAGATTTGATGGTCTCGGTCTTGTTGCTGACTTGAATGGGTTTATCGTTGAGCAGAGCTCCCTGCCCCTTTTCTGCAAAGAAGAATTCATTTAGGTGAGGGTTGTATACGGCCCCCATCACAATTACTCCATCATGCTCAATGGCAATCGATACACAATTGAGTGGAATGCCTTGTGCAAAATTTACCGTTCCGTCAATAGGATCAATGATCCACTTGTAGGCAGAGCTTCGTACGTGTTTGCCACTTTCTTCGGCCAAGATGTCGTGATCGGGATAATCGGCTCCGATCACAGCCAAAATAGCCCTCTCTGCTGCATGATCGGCCTCGGTCACCAAGTTGTTGACCCCCTCTTTGTTCTGAATGGTAAACGATCGTTGAAAAAATCGCATGATCTCTTCGGCGCCTGCTTGGGTAGCCTTTTGTAGTGTAGAGCGAAGCATGCGCGAAGATACTGCCTCGATGGCGCAATTGCTTACCTTAGCGGCTTATTCGGTTTTTTAACTATGGCTTCATTTTTAGAAAGTGCTTTACCCCGCCGACTGGCCTCGGCCCTTCGGTTAACGCTGGGCGATCCACGACGTCAGCAATTGCGGGTCTTAAAAAAATTACTCCGTAAAGCACGGTTTACCGCTTTTGGCCAGCACTACCATTTCGATGATGCATTGTTGAGCAAACACCCCGGTAAACGTTTTCAGGAATTGGTGCCCGTTCATGACTATAATAAGATCTATAATGAGTGGTGGACGCAGACCCTCGATGGTACGCCCGATGTAACCTGGCCCGGAAAGATCAAGTATTATGCGCTCAGCTCGGGCACCTCAGAGGCGGCCAGTAAGTATATTCCCGTTACCAACGATCTGCTGCGCAGCAATATGATCAATTACCTGCGGCAACTGCTAAGCCTGGTTCGCTACCAAGAGGCGAACAAGATGGCAATGACCAAGGGATTTTTGATGCTGGGCGGAGCTACCGATCTAAAAAAGGGCAAGGCGGGATGGTATGCCGGAGACCTGAGTGGGATATTGGCCAAGAAAAGACCGTTTTGGTTTCAGACCTTTTATAAACCGGGGGGACGTATTGCGGCCATTACCGACTGGAACCAGAAACTGAATGAAATTGTAGAACAAGCCCCGAATTGGGACATTGGTTTTGTGGTGGGAGTTCCGGCCTGGTGTCAGATGTGCATCGAGATGATCATCGATCATTACAAGGTCAAGCACATACACGAGATCTGGCCCAACTTTAGTTTTTTTGTTCATGGAGGGGTGGCCTTTGAGCCCTACCGAAAAGGATTCGAGAAATTACTTGGCAAACCCATTGTCTATGTAGAGAATTATTTGTCGAGCGAGGGCTTTATTGGGTTTAAGCATCGCGAACAAGCCAAGGGGATGCAGTTGATCTTGAACAACAACATCTTTTTTGAGTTTATACCCTTTGACGATACAAATTTCGATGCCGAGGGAAATCTGTTACCCGGTCATCGGGCGCTGATGATCCACGAAGTGGTACCCGAGAAAGAATATGCGCTGGTAATGAGTACCAATGCCGGCACCTGGCGTTACCTGATCGGCGACACAATACGGTTTGTAGATATCGAAAGGGCCGAAGTGGTCATTACCGGACGCATCAAGCATTTCTTGAGTTTGACAGGCGAACACTTGAGTGTAGATAATATGAACAAGGCCGTCGAATTGGTCAGCGAAGAACTCAATATCAGCATTCCCGAATACACGGTTACCGGCTTTGCGTACCAACAGTTTTTTGCGCACCGCTGGTATATCGCTACTGACGATAAGGTCGACCCGGAAAAGCTGCGCCAGCGTCTCGATGCACAACTGCGCGTATTGAACGACGATTATGCCATAGAGAGGGATAGTGCTTTAAAGGAGGTTTTTTTGGAGGTGTTGCCCGAGGCGGTCTTTCTGGACTTTATGCAACAAAAGGGAAAGCTCGGTAGCCAGCATAAGTTTCCGCGGGTAATGAAAGGAAAGATGCTTGCCGATTGGGAGCAATTTTTGGCGTCTCGCATTCGTAACTGATCTAATCTTTATCGATGATGGCAGGGGCTGCAAAAAGATCGTGGTGGTATCGGGTTAAGCGCATGCTGCTGTTTCTGTTTATTTTTCAGTTGGTCTACATTGTTCTGCTGCGCTGGATAGACCCTCCGGTAACCATCACCCAATTGACTGCTTGGGTATCGGGTGATGGACTTAGGCGCGATTATGTTAGGGCCGATCAGATCGCGCCCTATGCGCGCCTGGCCGTGCTGGCTTCGGAAGACCAGCTATTTGTTTCGCACAGTGGGTTTGACTGGAAGCGGATCGAACAGGCATTGGAGTATAACAAACGAAAGCCTAACCGACTTAGAGGGGGGAGCACCATTAGTCAACAAACGGCCAAGAATGTTTTTCTCTGGCAAGGTCGCAGTTGGATCCGAAAGGGACTCGAAGTTTATTTTACGTTCATGATCGAATTGATCTGGGGTAAAAAAAGGATACTGCAAGTATATCTGAATGTGATCGAAATGGGCCCCGGAATTTTTGGCATCGAAGCCGCCGCACGGCATTATTTCAATAAACCGGCCTCCCAACTCGCGCGCTACGAGGCTGCGCTGATTGCCGCATCGCTACCCAACCCCAAGCGGTATCGAGTTAAACCCGCTTCTAGTTACATGCAACGAAGGGCCTCCTTTATCGTAGGGCAAATGAGGCACCTCTTCTATGATAAGGAAGTGCGCCAACTGATCGAAAATCGCTAACGCAGTAGTGGGTCGATGGCTTTGATAGCCTGCTGCAACCGGTCGGTCTCCGCTCCGCTGATGAGTGTCCATGGGGTGGACTGGTGTATCATACAATCTTTGTACAAGTAGAATAATTTTTCGCGGGTGGCCAAATCGGGGTATTCGCGCAATTCATCTTTTACCCACGGCAGATCGGTATTGCATAGCAAGTAGTGATCGTAATGTCGTTGTACAATCTGCTCCAAGATAAAGCGGTGACATTTCTTAAAGACGAACTCGCACCATACTTTCATAACGTACATATCAGTATCGATGAACAAAGGCCACACCTTGTTCGTTTCGTGCTGCTTGCGTTTTTTTTCTTCGAGCTGCTGCAGGGCTTGGTCTTCGAAGGCTACCTGTCCTTTGGCAATGGTGAGCAGGTCGTCGAACGTATAATGCGTTCCATGTTCGTGCAAGTAAGTTCTGGCATATTCGGGACACCAGGCCGTTCCGTAATGTTCGGCCAACTCTTTGCAAAGTGTGCTTTTGCCAGTGCTTTCGGGCCCGATAATGACAATTTTCTTTATCATGATGGAACGGCTATTTTTTTCCATTTAAGTAGTCCCGACAGTGCCAATGCGGTTAACACCAGGTAATAGAGACTTGTCAGGGTCAGTCCTTTGTTATAGTACAGTGGAACGGCCGTTACGTTGGTGAGTAACCACCAATACCAGCTTTCTACTTTTTTCTGTGTCATCAGCCACATGCCTGTAAAGGCGGCTGCCGAGGCAAGGGCATCGGCCCAGGGAATTGCACCTTCGAAAAAATTCTCTTTTAGATAGACCAACGAAAAATATAAGATCAGGTAGGTTCCTGTAAAAAAAATAAGTTGTGCGACCCAGTAGCGTTTTGAGCTATAGCTTATATGCAGCCGCTTTTCGTTGTTTTCGTTGCGTTGCAGCCAGCAGTACCAGCCATAGAGACTCATGATGGTATAATAAAAATTTACTGCCGCTTCGCCGGGTAAATGCGATACAAAGCTGAGCCAGGTATAGATGATGGTATTGATGAGCCCAAGGGGATAGACCCAGACGTTCTCTTGCCGACTACACCAAACACTCGCGATACCACTGATAACGGCTGCCCACTCCGGCAGAGTGGCGGACGTTAGCGCTGCGATAGGATCGGAATACAAAGGAGAAAGAATTGATTATTCGGATTCGGCCACTACCTCTTTTACCTCGGGTATCATCCTTTTCATCATACCTTCGATACCGGCCTTAAGAGTGATCATTGACGAAGGGCATCCGCTGCAGCTACCTTGCATGGACAAGCTGACGGTTCCGGCTTCGTAACTTTTGAATTGAATGGCACCTCCGTCCATTTCTACGGCGGGGCGAACATAGTTGTCGAGCAATTCCTTGATGCGCTTGACCACATCGTCGTCATCGGCACTTACTTCGTTGCTGCCCGACAACTTTACAGTGGCCAGCTCTTCTTCGTTGACAACGACCTTTCCCTCTTCTAGGTAGTCCTTTAAAAATTGTCGAACCGAAGGAATTACATCGTTCCAATCGGTTTCGGCGGTTTTGGTAAGGGTCACGAAATTGCTGGCAATAAAAACAGCCTTTATAAACGGAAAGCCAAACAATTCGGTGGCCAACGGAGAGGGTTTGGCACTTTCTATATCGGGAAAGTCAACGCTTTTGCCGGGGTATAACAGCTTGTTGGCCACAAACTTCATAGTCTCGGGATTGGGCGTCATCTCGGTGTAAATACTGATAATAGGATTTCCTGTCTTGATCATAGTCCACAAGTTGGTATGCAAAAATAACCAAAATGGAGCGAAAGGGTTCGATCAGGCTGTAAAGCGCCCCGATTTTTTGAGTATCCGAATAAGTGCGTACAGCGCACAGAGTACGCCCACCGACATAGCATAAATTCTGTAAGGGGGTAACGCACAGCCTTCGAGCAGTTCGGGATAGCGAAGCGCCGGCAAGGGTGCTGCCAGTAGCGTGGCAATGCCCAGCAACCAGATAAATTGAGTCGTATGTTCTTTTAAGATCCAGCGTTTCCAATTGAACTCCATACTGCGCAGCGTAGTGCCAATACCCTTTAGCGAGGGCCACCAACGATTTACGTCACGACAATAATCATCAAAACCAGCGCCGAATTTTTTTCTGAGAAAGTCTTCTTCGGCTAGTACGATGGCTTGGTAAATAAATGAGAACAACGGCATCATGAACGCTATGTAAAAAACGGAATTGGCCAGTATGCCGACTCCTAGGAGCATAAGAATATTGCCCACATAGAGCGGATTGCGACAGTGTCTAAAGATGCCTTCGGTAACCAACCCCTCCGCATAGGGCTTCCCCTCTTTTCCGCCCCTGACGATATAGGCCAAACCGATCGTGAGCCCTCTAATGCCCTGACCGGCGCACGTAATGAACAGTCCGATACTAACGGGCCACCAGTAGTAACGGGCTCCGCATTCGGCCGCACTAAAAAGGGGCAGCGAGGGAACGAACAAGGCCGCATAGAACAGGATAAAGATCCAATTGCGGTATTTGAAGAAGAAGTTTCCGATGGCTATCATAGCGGTCGTTTATCGTTTGACGGCTACTAATCCGACAAAATTGTACCATTTGAAGAAAACTTCGCAAGAGGCAAAGCCCTGGTCGCGCAACAGCGAAATATTCTCGCTGAGCTTGTAGGGGACCAATACATTTTCGAGTGCTTCTCTTTTTTGCGAGATCTCGAGCTCGCTATACTGGTTTCTTCTTTTATAGTTGTAGTAGTAGTTGATAAAGTCTCGGTTAAAATTGCTTTCTTCGGCCAAGATCTTTTCTACCAAGATCAATACACCGCCGGGGTTGAGACCTTTGCAGATATCCTGCACCAATTTTTCGCGATAGACGGGGCGTACGAACTGAAGTGTGAGGCAAAGAACCACTACCGAAGCGTTGTGGATCTCTACACCCTGGCTCAGATCGGTGCAACGCAGTTCATAGGGTCTGTCGAATTTGATCTGATCGAACTTAGCCTTGCACTTGTCGAGCATTTCTTGCGAATCGTCCAGACCAATAAAGCGAATGGACTTTTCGACCAGCGTATCCATCCCGATCATGGTGGTACCGGTAGAGCAACCCAGATCGTAGACAAAACTGCCTTCCCGTGCATGATCGGCGGCCAATTCGGCCATCATGCGCTGGATCTCTCCATAAAAGGGTACCGAGCGATTGACCATATCGTCAAAGACGCTGGCTACATTGGCCCCAAACTTAAAGTCGCTTACTTTTTCGATCTCGTCGCGAAACACCTGGTCTTTGCCCATACGATTGAATTAGGGGCAAAGTAACTAAATAGTTGAGTCTTATTCGGGTTGTTGTCCCCATTTTTCGGGTGAGCGCCACAGTGCAGAGAGCAAGAGCTCCCGCATAAAGAAAAATTCCTTGGGTAATTTATCGTATACCTGTTCGAATAATTCTTCGTGACCCAGCAATTCTTTTTTCCCCTGCTCCCGATCGATGATCATTACGCGATCAAAGTCTTCTTTGGTAAAGGATTCCATTCCTTTCCAGTCCATGTCGCCATAACGGGGGCGCCATCCAAAGGGGCTCTCTACAGCGGAGACCTGTCCGCGAATGCGGCCTACGATCCATTTTAGTACGCGCATGTTTTGACCATAACCCGGCCAAAGGAATTGTCCATTCTCGTCTTTTCTGAACCAGTTGACACTAAAGATGCGGGGCGCGTTGGGAAGATCTCTTCCGAACTGCAACCAGTGATTGACGTAATCGCCAATGTGGTACCCCATAAAAGGGAGCATCGCGAACGGGTCTCTTCTTACTTTTCCTACTTCGCCAAAGGCGGCTGCTGTCATTTCGCTTCCCATGGTAGTGGCGAGGTAAACGCCAAAATTCCAATTAAAACTCTGATAGACCAACGGAACTCCGGTACTTCTTCTTCCACCGAAAATAAATCCGGAGACAGGCACCCCCTCGGGGTTGTCCCAATCGGGATCTATAGCGGGATTCTGAGCTGCAGGGGCGCAAAAGCGTGAATTGGGGTGAGCGGCCGGTTTACCCGAAGCAGGATCCCAAGGCTTGCCGGTCCAATCGGTGAGTCCTTCGGGTGCTTCTTTAGTGAGTCCTTCCCACCATACATCCTTATCGGGAGTGATGGCTACGTTGGTAAAGATGGTATTGGCCTTGATGGTCTCCATTGCATTGGGATTGGTATGGTAGTTGGTTCCCGGAGCCACGCCAAAATACCCAGCCTCTGGATTGATGGCATGCAATCCGCCCTTTTTTCCTTTATGTATCCAGGCAATATCATCCCCAACGGTGGTAACTTTCCAATCGTCGAACTCTTTGGGCGGAATGAGCATGGCAAAATTGGTCTTGCCACAGGCACTGGGAAAAGCGGCCGCTAGATAATTTTTTTGTTTGTCAGGAGAAGTAACCCCCAAGATCAACATGTGTTCGGCCAGCCATCCCTCTTCTCTGCCCATAACAGAAGCAATGCGAAGGGCAAAACATTTCTTACCCATCAATGCGTTTCCGCCATAGCCACTTCCGTACGAAATAATCAGGCGTTCTTCGGGAAAGTGCGAGATATATTTTACATCGGGATTACAGGGCCAGCTGCTGTCTTTTTTATTGCCTTGCAAGGGGGCACCCACGGTATGCAGGCATTTTACATAGCCCTTCTTTTGCAGGTAAGGCAAAATGGCCGATCCCATTCGGGTCATGATCCGCATATTGACCACGGCATATTCCGAGTCGGTCAGTTGTACCCCGTAACGCGCATAGGGGGAGCCCAAGGGGCCCATACAGAATGGAATTACATAAAGGGTGCGTCCTTTCATGCTTCCCTGCATCAGGTCGTTGAGCTTATTTTTCATCTCTACCGGATGCATCCAGTTGTTGGTTGGGCCGGCATCTTCTTTTCTAAGACTGCAGATAAAGGTGCGGTCCTCTACCCGGGCCACATCGCTGGGGTCACTAAAACAGGCGAAACTATTGGGTCTTTTTTCGGGATTCAGGCGAATAAAGGTTCCCTTTTTTTCGAGCAGGGCACAAAGATTATCGTATTCCTCTTGGCTGCCATCGCACCAGTGAACCGCTGCAGCTTCGCAATGGGAGGCCATTTGTTTGACCCAGGTATCGAGTTCGGTACGGGCCTTCGCGGTCTCGGTAACGAGAAAGTTTTCTTGGGTAGGCATAGCAATAGTTTAAACAATAATCCGGTCCCTGCCGGTAAAAGACGCAAAGGTAAACTTTCCATACAATACTAACGATCGTTCAGTAGGCTGGACTGCGATTTTTTTCTTTTCTGCTCTGGTTTCTAATAAATTAAAGCATCCAGCCTTTGTTTTGCACTATTCAAAAACCCGACCGAGGATTTATCTTTGTAAAAAATACCCCTACTATGCCATTTCGTTTCTTAGTGCTGGTAACAGTTGCCCTGCTGTCGCTGAGCGCCTGTGTAAGCAGCAAAAAGTTCAAGACATCTCAGCAAGACTACGCTAAACTGCAGGACCGTTACAAGACCCTCGAGACCGAGAATAATGCCTGCGGAGAAGAGAAGGGAATCTTATTGAGACAAAAAGAAACGCTCGAAAGAGAGAAAGCATTGCTAACGGCGCGCATCAAGGAGTTGCAAGAGCAGATCGCTTATTTAAAGGATAACAACAACCAGGCCCTCAAACAACTCGAGAGCTTGTCGGTGATCTCTACCCAACAAGCCGAGAGCATCAAGAAATCGATGGACAACCTGGGCATTAAAGATGCCTATATTCAAAACATACAGCGCCAACTGTCTTACAAGGATTCACTCAACATGGCATTGGTGATCAATTTGAAAGGGGCTATCGGAAATCTTGAGGACGGAGATATTAATATCAAAGTCGACAAAGGAGTGGTGTATGTAGATATCTCCGACAAATTACTCTTTAAGACCGGCAGCTATGATGTTACAGACCGGGCCAACGAGGTGCTCGGCAAAGTAGCTATGGTACTCAAAAATCAACCCGACCTGGAGTTTATGGTCGAAGGACATACCGATGGCGTTGCCTTTAAGGGCTCGGGGGTTATTGCCGATAATTGGGATCTAAGTGCCATGCGCGCCACTACGGTGGTGCGGTTACTACAAACCAAATACGGTCTCGATCCTGCCCGCATGGTAGCGGCCGGCCGTGGTGAGTACCGGCCCATAGCGGACAATACGACCAAAGAAGGACGTGCGGCTAACCGACGTACCCGAATTGTAGTGTTGCCACAGCTCGATCAATTCTTTAAGTTGCTCGAGAAACAGTAAAGAGGGCTGTTCAGTCGATCTCTTCGAACATTCCGGTCTCTTTGTTCTTGCGAACTCGGTTGGCCGCAAACCAGCGGCCGTTCATGGCCACATAGACGCCGTGTGGCAAGCTTTGTGCAAATGCAAGGGCGCTTCCCAGATTGAATAAACCATCGGAGCTGCCGAACTTAATGGGGATCATTGCCCCGGTAAGCACAATGGTTTTATTCGCCACTTTTGCGGCCAGCACCGAGGCGGTTTGCGCCATGGTATCGGTGCCGTGCGTAATTACAATGCGGTCTTCGGTACAACTATTGCACTGCGCTGCGATCTGGTCCCGGTCCCGGTCGCTCATCTCGAGACTATCGATCATCATCAATGTGTCTATGGCCACTTCGACCTTGCATCGTCCCAGCGCCAGCAGGTCGTTGATATGGGTATCCTTAAAATATAGTTGCCCGGTTAGCTCATTGTACTCTTTATCGAAGGTTCCACCGGTAATAAAAATGCGGACGGCCATTGGCAAAAATTTACATGAAGGTAGTACAGGCGCAATAATAACGATCTTTACCTTCGTAAAACAAAAGGCCCCTCCGTAGAAACGGAAGGGCTCTAACGATTGCTTGCCATATGAAAATCTTGCGCGAGAAACGCGAGAGAGAATGTCTTTATTAATTGCAGGTACAAATGTAGCAGGGTGCAAGATGTTTCGACGTACCGAAAATTGTTTTCGATCGCATGGCTAACAGCCGGCCCAAACGCTGAAATGCTTGCCAGGCAAGGGTTTTAGCCTAATAAATTTATGATGTCCAACCGCACTACCGATATTCTCTTCTTATTGATCAAGTCGCTGGAGAAGGCCGAAAAAAGGTATTTCAAGCTCTACATAACCCGTAATTCCGGAAAGACAGACCTTAAGATCGTCAAGCTGTTCGACGCCATAGAACGAAGCAGCGAATACGATGAGAAGGCCCTGCTCAAAAAACTGCCCGGGCTCACGAAACCGAGACTCGCGAACCTAAAAAATCACCTGTACAAAGAGATCTTGTCGAGTCTTCGCTTGCTCAAAAGTGCCGACAGCGTGGATCTGCAGTTGACCGAGTTGTTCGACTTTGCCCATATTCTCTACAAGAAGGGCTTGTTTTTACAGAGCCTTCGTTACATCGATAAAGCCAAAGAAACGGCGCGCTCCCAGCACAAGTACAATATTATCCCACCCTTGTTATCGCTCGAAAAGCGTATTGAAAGTCTTCATATTACCCGCCATGTTCAAGACCGCGCCGAAACGCTGGCCGCCGAGGTCAATAATGCCAACTTGCATATCGACCGGGTGGGTCGTCTCTCTAACTTATCGCTTCGACTCTTTAGTTGGTTCGTGCAGCAGGGTCATGCCCGTAACGAAGCCGATGAGTTGGGGGTAAAACGATTTTTTCAGGAAAATATTCCGCCCGACGCCTGGCAATTGGAGGGGTTCTATGAACGACTTTACCTCTATCAAAGCATTACCTGGTACGCATTTATTCGGCAAGATTTCTTGCAATATTACCGTTACAGCCAGCGGTGGGTCGACCTCTTTACCCGTCAACCGGCCATGGTGCGGGTAGAGACCGGGCATTACATTAAAGGAATTCACCAATTGCTCAATGCGCATTTCGATCTGCGTAACCATCGGGGCTTTAGTAAGACCCTTCGTTTGTTCGAGACAGTGGCCTCCCTAGACCGTATTCGCACTAATGATAACTTTAGGATACAATGTTTTATTTACCTGAGTACGGCCCGCATCAACCAACATTTTATGCTGGGTACGTTCAAAGAGGGGGTAAAACGAATACCCGAGCTGAAAAAGGAGTTGAACAGATACGATCTGTTCATCGATAGCCATCACGGGCTGGTGCTTCATTATAAATTTGCCATGCTTTATTTCGGCAGCGGTGATTTTGGTCGTTGTATCGATCAGTTGCAGCCTATTATCCAGAGCTCTTCTCATTTGCGCTACGACTTACAATGCTATGCCCGGTTGTTACACCTGATCGCTCACTATGAGTTGGGGAACGATGTGCTGATGGAGTCATTGACCAAGTCGGTTTACCGGTTTATGTCAAAACTGCAGAATTTTACAGTGGTCGAAGAGGCCATGCTTCGGTTTTTACGTCGGTCCATCACGCTATCGCCACGCCAACTGGTGCCGGCCTTTGCGGAACTGCTCGACCAGATCAAGCATCTCGAGAAAAATCGATTTCAGACCAGGGCCTTTGCCTATCTCGACGTAATCTCGTGGCTTGAGGCTAAATTATCGG
>JBILFN010000089.1:0-7417 GCA_044351575.1 Chitinophagaceae bacterium | reverse complement strand
ATTTACTTTAATGGAAAATTTACCATTGGCATCAGTTTGGGTAATACGACGCGTACCTTTTACGCGGATCGTTACACCCGTTAAGGCAGTTTTGCTCTCATCGGCAACGACGGTACCGGTTACTGTTCTTTCCTGCGCAAGAAGATCGGCAGGCAGCGCGAACAGAAAAAGGGTGCACGCCAACAAGACATGGAGAAGGGTTCTCATAGCTGTTTGTTTAGTTATAGTTGGTACAAATATAAAAAATTATAACACCCTAATACCCATGGCTGCAAAAGGCTGTAGCTGGGGCGATTCGGGGGGTAATTCGGTGATTAAGATATCAATTTTATCGGTATCACAAACTTTAATGGGCTGAATAGTATTAACTTTTTCTGCAATACTTAGGCAAACCACCTTTCGGGAGGCCTCGATCATGGCTTTTTTGAGCTGAACGACCTCCCAGTCGTTGTCTGTAATACCCTGCTCAGGGTCTATGGCATTGGTCCCCAAAAAGCAGATATCGGGCTTGATCTGTTTGATCTTTGCTATGGCCTCTGAACCTACGGTTATCTTCGAGTTCTTGGAGATCTTGTCTCCGACCAAGATCACTTCTATATGGGGGTGATGCATGTACTCCAAAATGGCAGGTATGCTCCCCGATATAAAAGTGGCACGCAAGGCGGTGGGCAACATACGGGCCATTTCTACAATGGTAGTGCCCCCGCTGGTCAACACAAACATGCCGTTCTCTAGCAGCGAGATCGCCTTTTGGGCTATGATCTTTTTCTTTTGTTGGGAATAAACGGCGGCCTGGGGTAATGAAACTTCGTAGAAAGAAGAAGAAAGGGCCCCTCCGTGTACTTTTATTACTTTTCCCTCATCGGCCAGCTCTTGCAGATCGCGACGTATGGTGTCTTCCGAGACATTTATCTCAGAGCATAGTAGCGATGATAAAACCTTGTTGTGCAGATTTACCTTTTGTAAGATATAAGCCTGCCGCTCTTTCTTAAGCATTCGTTAGTTTCTGCGCTAAAAGTAGGCAAAATACCGCATTAAAGCGCAAAAAGCCGAATAAAACCGAATCGAGCCCGTTGGGGCCTATTCTATGATCTCGAATTTAGATTTTGGTCGCCTGATTTCTAGCCAACGAAAATTAGGGAGTCGCATTTGCAGGGGGTCTTTTTGCCCGATGGGCCAGATGGTGCCGCTGACTTCGTTCCGCAAAACGATCTTGTCCAGTTCTTTGGATAATAGATAGATATCAATGATATCGCTTTTTGATTCGTTGATACCGGTATAAGCGCTATCCTCGTCTTGTATATAGTAGATGGTCTTGGCTTCTCCTAAGGCGCGAACAGAGTCTAATTCTCCTTTCGAAAAAAAGCCATCCATTCTAATGGAAGAGATCTGGTTATAGAGCCCGGGTTCTTGTTGCTGCACCAACATGCTGTTCTCGAAAACTTTTAACCGTTCGGGTTTCCTGTTCTTGGTAAACAGTAACACGGTATCGCCGGTAATCTGGCTTCCGTTCGACCAGATCACTGGGTCGGTGTAAAGCCGGTAGGTAGAATCTCTATAAGAATAAAAAAGACTATCGCACACTGCTTGCAGAGAGTCCGAGAAAATACGAACGTGATGAAAAGCCTCCAAAAAGCGGTCGGTACTATCCTTGCTTCTTGAAAGACTGTCGGCTTTTAACTTTTTTGACGAATCGGAGCGTAGTTCACTTTGCTTTCCGGAGTAGATCGTATCGGCTGTTACATAGATCGAGTCTCTGTCTTGCTCTATGATCAGTAGTGGTTTTTTGGTGGCCAAAAACCGCTCTTTTTTGTTATCCCTAAATACCTCGCCCGCCAAAAGCGTGGTGCCCTGTGCCGTATCGATGATGATCACGTTGCCGGCTGCCTGCGAAGTGCCCGAGCTGTCATCAAAGGCAACACGGTCGCCCACGATCGTAGTGGCACCGTCTTTGATAGTGGGCCGCTTACCAAATTCAGCCTTTCCTGTTGTCGTAGCGTAAAAACCTTCGGTAGTTCGAATGCTTCTGCCCGTACTATCCACAATGAGCGTTTGAGCAATAAAACGATTGGTTTGGGTAGCGGTATTGTAAAGCAGCGAGTCGGTTCTGATCTCGTAGGCAGGGTCTTTAAGATAAACATCGTTCTTAAAGTAGACCTCTTTCAACGAGGCGTAGTAATAGCCTTCTTTGCTGGTCAATATGGTCTTTTTATTAACGAGCTTTCCGCCCTTTTTATAGATACCAATATCGGTGGTCAGGTCGTACTCCAGATCGGGGGTGGTAAGTTGCGCCTTGCCGTCCGAGAGTCGGACGCCACCATCGAGATACGCTAATTTCTTATCGATCAAGTAGCGCAGGTGCTTGGCAAATACATTGATGCTGTCATTATCCTTGATCTGTACATTGCCCCAAGCCTCAAAAAGCTGGCCACTATTGTTGAGCACGCAGCTGTCGCAAAAGAACAACGACTTTCCTTGTTTAAGCCGTACACCTCCGGCCAATATCTGTAGGGTGGTGCTGTCGTCTGTTTTGAGTAGCGTAAGTCTTTCGGCCCCTAAAATTTGCACACGGCTAGTGTCTTCGGCAGCGGAGATCGTACTGCCTGTATCGGTCAACGAACCCTGTGCCCGTAGTAAGAGCGAACAGGTAAACAGCAGCAACAGGCCGCCGAGGCGCAGCGAAGCCCTATTGTTTTTCATGGATAGCGTCGGGGGTCGTCGTCTTTTTTGCAGGAGCGGTAAGCGGTCCGGATTTATCTTTTTTCCCGAACACGGACACCTGCACATAGCGTTTAGGATGGCTGCGTAGGTCATCCATTAAGATCTCTGCGCTCAATACGGTTTGTTGCAGTTGGTCGTAGAGGCTGCGATCTTGTATGAGCGCCCCCAGGGTGCCTTCTCCACCGTTGATGGACTGCAGTGTGGTCTTGAGTGATGCAATGAGTCGCTCCAGTGAATCGACCGTTGATTTTAGCGGCATTCCGGCCAATTGCTCGCTTAATTTTTTTGTGTTTTGAAGGGTGCTCCGAATATCTTGATTGCTTTCGTTGAGGGTAGTGGTAAAGTTTTCGGCGTTTTGCAGGGTGCGTGCCAACGAACCGTTCTCGCTGTTGAGCAATGTATTCAAACTGGCACTGGCGGTGTTGAGGTTGGCCATGGTTTGCTTAAGGTTGTTTCGATTTTCGGTATCGAGCAATTGGTTGATACCACTCAACGTTTTTTTAAGCGAGTCCAATATATTTCTGACACTGCTGATGGTAGGGTCAAGCTGTGCCTTTACATCACCTAGAATGCCGGTTTCCAGTCGTGTGCCGATCGTGTCTTCGTCTTGTAGTAATTCGGTGCTGTTGCCTCTTTCGATAACGATGTACGAAGATCCTACCAGACTAGAAGAAATGTAAGCCACCGAATTGCGGGGTATATTGATATCGCGTGTCAATTGAATGGTTACCACTATGGCACTTACATCCTTGTCTTTTTCTCTTTTCTCGTAAACGGTGCCAATGGGTAGTCCATTGATCTTTACCTCATTCGATTTCTCGAGGCTTCCGAGATCGGTAAATACCGCATATATTTTTTTCGAGTGACTAAATACGTCCCTTCCTTTTAGGTAATTGAATCCTATAAATAGCAAGGCCAAGGCCAATACGGTAAGCGCGCCGACTTTTGTTTCGTTGCTGATCTTCATGGATGGCGATTTTTTTCTGCGGCCTCGATTTGTTGTAAGAAAGACAGATTACTGCTGTAGCCCTGTGCAGGGGGTTCTTGCCCCGTGCCGTTTTGACGCTGCTCCAACCACGCAATATAATTTTTGAGGGCTCTCACAATGCAGGCCGATAGTTCTTCTTGTCCTTCGGTGCTATTGAGGTATTGCTCTTCGTCGGGGTTAGAGATAAAACCGGTTTCGACCAATACGCTGGGCATGGCCGTGGCCTGCAGTACCCAAATTCCGATTCCGCGTTGTCTTACGTCCCGATCGACACGCCCCACTTTTACAAACTCATCTTGAATAAAGCCGGCCAGCGTGGCGCTGCGCTTAAAATATTGTTTGGTCTTTAGCAGCGAAATAGCAATGAACTCTGGCGAGTTAACGTCGATGTTGCCGTAATTCTTTTCGAAGTTCTCTTCGCGCAGCATGGGGGCGTTCTCGATAATGGCCAATTCTTTGTCTTCACTGCGATGGGCCCCCCAGATATACGTTTCGGTTCCTTTTGCCTCGCTTGGCAAATTAGTGTACTTGTATTGCGGTACGCGCTTGGTTCTTTTCGTTCGGCTGGCACCTTTTCCGGTGTAATAGGTAACGGTCTTATAGCCGATCAATTCTGCCTTTCTGCGACCACCCGCCGCATTAACGTGGATACAGAGATAAAGATCTCCCTTGTTTTCGTTGGCGAATTTAGCGCGGTCGTGCAATTCCGGATAAGTGTCTGTCTCTCGTGTAAAGAGTATGTTGAGGTCCGGAAATTCTTTTCTGATCATATCACCCAGTTTCAGTGATACAGCCAAACAGATCTCTTTTTCGGTCGAATACTGGCCCTTGGCGCCAGCGTCCGATCCGCCGTGTCCAGGGTCGATCACCACCGTATTGATGACCTTCTTTTTTTTGTCGGCCGGGGTTTCTCGTACGAACGAAGACACGCTGATGCAACCGGCAGCTAATATAAAAACGAGTAGAAGTCTGTTGGTCATAAGGTTAGAAAAAGGCAATATTCACAAATTGTTGGGTTCGGGCAGCCGTTAACCAGGGTATAAAGATTTACATTTGCCCCGCTGCATGAACCTAGCACACAAATTTAAGCCAAATTGCTGCTTGTTGGGGATTGTACTGGTGGGTTTAATTTATGCCCAGCCGTGTATAACCACTGTGCGGGCTGCCTCATTCGTTGGTTTTGGCTATTCATTAACAGCAACGGACACCATTCCAAAGGTAAAACCCTCGGCTCCGGATAATAGGCCAGTAGATCCTGCGCCATCCAAGCAACCCGTGTCTGCACAAGAAGTGATCGCCGATACGCTACGAATGGCTACCGATTCGCAGCAACGCATCCAGTCCGACACCTTTACTTTTAAAAGATCGCGTGATACGCTGGAGGCGCCGGTCAAATACGAGGCGGCCGACTCTGCGGTGGTACTGGTGCAGCGAAAAAAAGTGATCCTCTACGGAAAGACAAGCACCACCTACACCGATATGACCCTTACCGCTCCAAAGGTCGAATTGGATCAGCAAACGCAAGTGGTCAAGGCTGTTCGCACACTTGATAGTACGGGTGCCACGCTCGAAGCTGCTGTTTTTAAGACAGGAGATACGGAGATGACCAATGATACGATCTTCTATAATTTTCGAACACAGGTGGGGGTCACTAAAAAAACCTATACCAAGCAAGGGGAGATGCTGGTAATCGGAGAGCAGGCCAAGAAAGTGAGTCCGACCACCACCTTTGTCAGAGAGGCACGCTTTACTACTTGCATGCTCGATGAACCGCACTTTGCTTTTGTTTCCGGAAAGATGAAGATGATCAGTCAGCAATTGGCCGTTTCTGGGCCCGCTCACCCTGAGTTCGAAGGCGTACCGATGCCAATCTATGTTCCTTTTGGTTTTTATCCTATGAATCAGGGTCGGCATTCGGGATTAATGCGCCCCAATTTTATGAACGACGAGTTAAGGGGTCTTGGTTTACAGGGGATCGGTTATTACAAGGTGATCAACGATTACTGGGATGCACAATTGACCGCCGACCTGTTTTCGTACGGGGAGTGGGCGGCCAGTGCGCGGACCTCTTACAGAAGGCGCTATCGTTATAATGGTGGATTCGGACTCGATTTTCGCTCATCGAAGCAAAACTTCAAAGGTGATCCCGATTTTAATAAAACACGTGTTTTCAATATTTCGTGGACGCATGCGGTGGATGGAAGAGCCAGACCCGGGGTAACCTTTAGCGCCAACGTAAATGCCGGTTCTACCAAATACAACAGAAGTATTCCGGGCAATGCCGTGCTGCCTTTTCAAAACATGCTGGGATCTTCGATCACTTTTTCGAAAAGCTGGAAGAACAAACCGTATAATCTTTCGCTAAGCGCCAATCACAACCAGAACAATAACATCGGTCTTATCAATATCTCTCTTCCGAATGGGGCCTTTACATTAAATAACATTTACCCATTCGAGCGAAAGAATGCGGCTGGTACGGCGCGCTGGTACGAAAAACTTGCCATTGGTTACAATGCCACTTTCTCGAACTCGTTTAGCTTTTACGATACCATCACCTATGGGCGAAACGGTAACAAGCCCTTTTTGCAATACCTGCTCGATACGGCCCAATGGATGGCCAATCACTCCCTGCCCATTGTGCTGGCCTTGCCACCAATTTTAGGCGGACGGGTCATTGTTTCGCCGGGCATCAGTTATAATCAAAGCTGGTTTCAGCAAGTAACCCGTTACGGCTGGAATGCCAACAGAAAGAAAGTAGATACGGTCACTCAAAAAGGATTGTTCATAGACCAGCGGGCCAGCGTTTCGCTGGGGTTCAATACCGCCCTCTATGGTATGTATCAGTTTAAGCCATCGCGGGTGATCGCCCTGCGGCACATTATAAGACCTCAATTGTCGCTGAGCTACACGCCCGATCTCAACAAGAACCGCATTCTTAGCACGCAAGTCGATACCACAGGGCGAGTCTTGTATTATAACGATATGGGTGGACAGTTCTTGTACAACACCGCAACGCGGCGCTCCGGCTCCATTCAATTTGGAGTTGACAATAATTTGGAGATGAAGTATCGCTCCAAAAAAGATACGGGCAAGGCCGCCATTAAAAAGATGGTATTGATCGACGGATTTGGGTTTAGCGCCACCTACGATCTGCTTCGCGATTCAATGAATCTTTCGCGCGAGATTCCCTTTTATCTGCGAACGACACTCTTTGACAAGATCAATATCAATGCCTCTACCAGCCTGAACCCCTATCAAACCGACAAGAACGGTTTCGAGATCAATCGGTATGCCTGGCAGGGCGAACGCTTTCGATTAGGAAGGATCACGTCGGGTAATATCGCCATTGGTACTAATTTTCAGAGCAAACCCAAGGATCCGAAAAAAGAGGAGGCCCGAAAAAAGCAGGTCGAAGAACGGCTTAGTGATCCGCTCTTGCAAGGCGATCAACAGCGCTTGCTCGATTATATGCAGCAAAATCCGAACGAGTTTGTCGATTTCAACATTCAATGGCAACTTAATCTAAGCTACTCCCTGTCTTTCTTTAGCCGTCTTCGCCCCGATTTTAGTGGATACGAGAAGGAATTTCAAAGTGGTGTCAATCTGGCCGGCAGTTTTAATCTGACACCCAAGTGGAAATTGTCCGGCTCGGCCAGTATCGACATGACCAGAGGAGATGTTCAGTACCTGACCATGTCCATCAATCGA
>JBILFN010000088.1:0-7431 GCA_044351575.1 Chitinophagaceae bacterium | reverse complement strand
AAGACCGGTCCAAAGCCCGTTTACTTTGTATTTCATGGAGGCAGCGGATCTCCGCAACACCAAATACGCGAGGCTATTGGTTATGGAGCCATCAAGATGAATATCGATACCGATCTTCAATGGGCTTTCTGGGATGGAGTACTTGCCAACTATAAAAAGAATGAAGCTTACCTGCAAGGACAACTGGGCAATCCGGAGGGAGAAGAAAAACCCAACAAAAAATACTACGACCCGCGTGTATGGCTTCGCAAAGGAGAAGAGGCGTTTTGCAAGCGACTCGAGGTGGCCTTCGAAGATCTCAACTGCATCAACCGCAATCAATAAGTGATCGCCACCGATCGCTTGATACTCAAAATATCCTTGACGACCTTGACCCCTTGATCGAGATAGATATCTTTTTTAAGATTGCCGATCCAGCCATTGAACCGCTCTTGCTTGGCGGTGTCGGGAGCATATTTATTCTCTTCTCCCGTTAGCGGAAACACCATCAATGGGGTGCGCAACTGCTGTAATTTTTCGAGCTTTTTTACATTAGCCTTTACCTTTTCTTGTTCTTGCTGGTAATCGCTTAGCAACAAAGGATATTTCTTATCGTTCTGATCGGCCAACCAGAGGGCCGTCTGTCCGATCAGAATAAACGTTGAGTCTTGCGCCAGGCGCTTCTCCCCCATTTTTTTGACCGTTTCGATATCAAAGCCCGGGGTCCATGTTATAAAGCTGGTCTTCGAGATCTGGTCCCAAGGCAATGCCGCAGGGGTATCTTTTTCTCTCAGTTTCATGTACTCATAGTTGTCAGGAATCACTATATCGGCCGTAACGCCCCGCAGTTGGGTAGAGGCCCCGGTTATACGGTAAAATTTTTGCAGTGTCAACTTTACAGAACCCAATTCGTCGCTGGTCGAAGAAAAACCATAGACCGGATCGAGCCCAATACTACGCTGCACGGTTCCCTTACCAAAGGTGGAGCTACTGCCAATAACCAGTGCTCGTCCATAATCCTGCATGGCGGCAGCAAAGATCTCCGAGGCAGAGGCACTGAACTCATTGACCATAACGACCAACGGTCCGTCGTAGAGAACAGAACGGTCACGATCGCTGAGTACGCTCGCCTGTCGGTCTCTGTCCTTGACTTGCACTATTGGGCCCTCGGGTATAAAAAGACCGGCCATCTGCACCACGTCGTAGAGCGATCCGCCGCCATTGTTACGCAGGTCCAGTATAACACCAGACACCCCCTCTTTCTTTAACTTCTCTAACTCTTTGGCCACATCGGTATAACAACGTCTGCCTTTAGGATCATCGAAATTGGCATAGAAGTCGGGCAAAAAGATGTATCCGATCTTGGCGTCGCCCTCCCGTAGAACGGCACTGCGCGCATAGCCCTCATCTTGTACGATCTTCTCGCGAATCATCGACACTTCTTTGAGATCTCCGGCCGGTTTACGTATGGTCAGACGTACTTCTGTATTCTTCTTTCCACGGATCAGCTTTACTGCATCGGTAGTCATAAAACCGGTAAGATCGACAGGCTCTTCTTTGCCCTGGCCCACTTTTACGATTATATCTCCGGGCTGTATCTGTCCGGACTTATACGCCGGACTACCGGTAACCACACTGGTAATCTTGATATTCCCATCGTCGTACTGAAGCATGGCACCGATACCAAAGAACTCCCCGCTCATCTCCTCGTCAAAATAGCGCTTGTCGACGGGCGGCATAAATTCGGTGTGCGGGTCCATAGAGGTGGTGATCGTATTGACCAGCAGATTAAACTTATCGTCTTGATCGAACTTAAGTCGCCACCTGTCAAAGGTGCGATCCATAAGTTTACTTACTTTCTCGCGGGCCTCTCTTTCGAGCGTCGAATCGGCCTTGACCACAAACCCTTCCTTCGATTTATTAGTAGCACGCAGCTCAAGCGCATCGGCATACCGCTCCAGGGTCATGAACTTCAATTTAAGCCTCCAGCGTTCTTTGCGCTCAGCGAGTGTAGCCGGAAACGGCAACTTATCGGCATCCAGCTCGGCTTGCTCACGAACAGAGAAATCAAAAGGCGTTGACAATAGTTCTTTGGAGATCGAAGCCGCCTCTTGCATTCTACTATCAAAAAGGGTCGCCGCTTTTTTAAAGAACACCACTGTAGCTCCCTTCAATTCTTCGTCGATCGAATTTTCGTAGATCCGAAGCGATTCTATATCGGAAGCAAGAAACATATTCTTCTCGGCGTCCAATTCCTCCAAGTAGCGACGAAAGATCTGTCTTGAAAAGGAATCGTTGATTGGCTGAGGACTAAAATGTCCCTCCTCGAGCATTCGACCCACCAGCACCATAATCTTCTCGTAGCGGCCGGGCGGATCGGCCGGTCCTGTCTTTCCCACCGCATTCAAAGTCAGATAGCCCAATCCGGCCAGCAATAAGATCAAAATCGGTATTCGCTTCATATTCAACCAATATTTTACAGAGAGGTACATGTGTTTCAAAATTAGTGTAAAATGGTCGGTGTTTTTTTTGCATCTGCGAAAGTTGCTTACCTTTGCAATTCTTTAACCGTTAGGCCGCTTTTGAGGCATTTTGGTTAATACGGTGGCTATAGCTCAGTTGGTTAGAGCATCAGATTGTGGTTCTGAGGGTCGCCGGTTCGAGCCCGGTTAGCCACCCTAAAGACCCCGTCGACATGGCGGGGTCTTGTATTACAATTTTACTATGCAGTATTGGCAGGTCTTTCTGATCTTGATCTCTGGCTTCATTGGATGGATTACCAACTGGGTCGCCATCAAAATGCTATTTCACCCGCGTAAGCCCATCCACGTATTGGGGATCACCATTCAGGGTATCTTTCCTAAGAATCAATCGCAATTCGCTCAAAAACTGGGCAAGTTGGTAAGCGGCGAATTTCTATCGTTTGCCGATATCGAAAAAAAGATCAGTGAACCGGGCAACATTCAAAAAATGATGCCACTGATCGAGGCGCATATCGATACGTTTTTAAAGGAACGCCTAAGCGAACAACTACCCATGATCAGTATGTTCATAGGAGAAAAGACCCTCACTCGCCTTAAAACTACCTTTCTTGAAGAGATCGAGAGGCTTTTGCCACCGGTCATGAAATCCTATGCAGGTCAACTCAAGACCGATCTTGACCTTGAGGCCATCATCACCCAAAAGGTAGCCCAGTTCTCTTCTGACCGTCTCGAAGAATTGCTCTACCAGATTATGGCCAAGGAATTTCGATTCGTAGAATGGGTAGGTGCTGTAATTGGTTTACTGATAGGCTTGATACAAGTGCTGATAACAGCCTGGGCCAACTGAACATTTTCCATTCATACTTGTTATAGACCATCGGTACTAAATTAACTGACATTCAGAGGTTTAAGCCAGTTTTTTCGTCAAAGAGCAAAATCCATTCATGAAATATTTCTACGCACTTCTGTTGACCATTGCCCCTATGCTGATCGCCCTATCTCAACCCCCTATGGGGATGAACAGGGGTAACACCTCCGGAGCGGCCCGGCCCCAGCTAAATGGGAATTTTTACGGCAAGGTCTTAGAAACGGCTAGTGGAAAGCCCATTGAATATGCCTCGGTGCAATTGTTACAAAATAAGTTCGATTCGGTCAGCAAAAAAAGAAAAGATCAGGTGATCGCGGGCATGCTAACGCGCGCCAATGGAGAGTTTCGCCTCGAGAACATACCTGCATTTGGGCAGTACAAATTGCGGATCAACGTGGTGGGTTATACGACGTACGAACAAACCATTGGATTCGATATCAAAATGCCACAAGGTGGAAATGCCGATTTTTCGGCCATGCTCTCGGCACTCGACAAAGACTTGGGTAATATCAAGATCAGCATCGCCGAAAAAACACTAGAGAATGTAACGGTCAGTTCCGGTACTTCCGGGCTTCGACTGGGCATAGATCGTAAAGTATTCGGCGTTGACAAGAATATAGTATCGGCAGGCGGAACAGCCGTAGATGTAATGCGAAACGTACCATCCATCAATGTGGATATCGATGGTAATGTAACCATGCGCAACAACACCCCGCAGCTTTTTGTAGACGGCAGACCTACCGTACTGACCCTTGAGCAAATTCCGGCCGACGCCATAGAGTCGGTAGAGATCATCACCAACCCCTCCGCCAAGTTCGATGCCTCCGGAGGAACGGCCGGTATATTGAATATTATTCTCAAGAAAAACAAGCGAGTTGGCTACAGTGGCAACTTTCGAAGCAACATTGACTCGCGGGCCCGGATGGGCATGGGCGGTGACATCAACGTTCGCCAGAACAAACTCAATGTATTCGCGAGCGCCAATATCAATCAGCGTAAGTCCATCAGCAACGGACTGACCGACCGAACGACTCTCATTACCAACCCTAATACCATGCTGCACCAAGAAGACGAGAGTATCAGCGTGGGATACTTTATGTTCTTTAGAGCAGGGCTGGACTACTTTATCAACAATCGTAATACCTTTTCGGTATCGCTCAATAAAGGCGGCGGGCAATTTAAGCCTACCAATGTGGGAAATATTTCGATCGATTCCATGTTCATCAATCCTAAAAAGTCGATGAGCCAGCGTAATTCTCTTTCGAACAGTGAATTTGCCTTTACTGGAGTAACCACCAGTTTCAAGCACCTCTTTCCACGCGCCGGAGAAGAATGGTCGATCGATTTGACCTATAACCTGAGTAACAGTAACAATTTTAACCAGATAACCACCTACTATTACGACAATCCGCTTTCGTCTTCTTTCCGTACAGCGGCACAGCAGCAAGACGGTACCGGCGATAACGATAACCTGGTCATTCAAACGGATTATGTGCGTCCGCTCAGCGATAAATCGAAATGGGAGGCCGGGTTGCGGGCCCAATTCAGGAACGTAGACAATCGAAACGATTTCTACCTGGTCAATGGGAGCGCCCTTTTCTACGTGCCAGCCCTGTCGGTCAATTACAATAGTCACGATAACGTTTTGGCGGCCTATAGTACCTACTCGAACCAAATCAAGAATTTTGGCTACCAGCTAGGTCTCAGGGTAGAAAGCAGTCGCTATGATGGGGTCTTGCCAGACTTGAACCAAGAGTTCAGCATCGACTTTCCGGTGAGTCTGTTTCCCAGTGTATTTCTAACCCAGAAAATGAAAAAAAATCAAGATCTGCAACTCAATTATACCCGCAAGATCAACAGGCCTAACTTTTTTCAGCTCTACCCTTTTACCGATTACTCCGATTCGCTGAACCTCAGCCGCGGCAATCCTAACCTGGTGCCCGAGTTTACCAGTTCGGTCGAACTTTCTTACCAAAAGACCTTTACCAATAAGGATAACTTTATTGCATCGGCCTACTTTAAACATACCGATAATCTGATAACCCGCTACCAAGACAAAGAGATCAGTGCCACATCCGGAAAAGAGGTATTGATCAACACCTTTATCAATGCCAACAGCAGCTATGTGACAGGCCTCGAGCTGGTTTCGAAAAATAAAATGAAAGCCTGGTGGGACCTGACCACTAACTTCAATCTGTTTACTTCCGTTATTAGACTAAGTGATCCAACGCTGGCGAACATAGACCCATTCGCCTCATTCTTTATTAAGCTCAACAACAGCTTTAAGCTTCAAAAAAGCCTTACCCTTCAACTTTCGGGCGAATACCAATCGAAATCGGTATTACCACCCGGTGGCAGTGGCGGAGGCGGTGGCGGCCGTTGGGGCGGTGGCATGGGAGGCATGTTCGGAGGAGGAATGTTTGGCCAGGCGTCGGCTGCACAGGGGTACCAGAAAGCCAATTATTTTGTAGATGCGGCGCTTCGCTTTGAATTCGGAAAAACAAAGCAGGCCAATATTTCGTGGAATATCAATGATATTTTCAGGACCCGCCGTCAGCAGATCTTCTCTTCTTCTGCGCTCTTTGTTCAAGATGTTTTTCGACGCAGAGATCCGCAGCTGATGCGACTGAACTTTGGATGGCGTTTTGGAAAGTTCGACCCAAATCTATTCAAGCGTAAAAGCAACAAACTGATGGGCGAAGGCATGGAAAATATCAATATGTGAGCATAACAAAAAGGCTTCATATAGTCTGTCCGGTGGCCCCCTGGCCCCTTACCAGCGGCAGCCACATCGATATGTTCTACCGCCTTAGGAGTTTACATGCCGAAGGAATTGGCATTACGCTGCACTATTTTTCGTTACCCGAAGAGCGACATCCTACCGAACTCAATCCGTATTGCGAGGCCATTCACATTTATCCATTGGTAAAAAGGGGGTCTACCCAATTACCGAAGAGCATTCGGCTACGTACCGATCCGGATCTGCTGAAAAGATTGCAACAAGACCAGCACCCGATACTCCTAGAAGGATTATCCTGCTGTGGATTTATAGAAATGCTATCTACCGCCAACCGAAAGATAGTCGTGCGCATACAACAACTGCAGCATCGCTATTTGCAAGAAAAGGCCATGGAGACGCGCCACATTCTGCAATGGATCCGTTGGCGAATCGAGAGAAGAAAATTACTGCGCTTTAAAAAACGCTTGCCGGCCACTGTCCTCTATGCTTGTGTCAACGAAGGACAGTCGGGTTATTACAGGAATCAACTGGGAATCGCAACGGCTGTTTCGCTACCGGTATTTTCTCCCTACGCTGCCGTACGCTCTAAAGAAGGTCTCGGCAGCTTTTGTCTTTTTCAAGGAAATCTTTCAGAAAAAGGAACTGAGAAGATACTGGTCTGGCTACTGACCAAGGTGTTTTCGAGAGTGCATATCCCCTTTGTTATCGCCGGACAAAATCCATCGGCCCGCATCGAAAAATTAGTGCACTTGTACCAGCACACTTGTCTGGTAGCAAACCCCGGAGAGGCCGAGCTGGACGATCTTATTCAGAAAGCACAAACCCATGTTCTCCCCTCCTCCATCAGCTCGGGAACCAGTCTTCGATTACTGCATGCCGTCTCGATGGGAAGACATTGCATCTGCAATTCCAATGCCCTGCGAGATACGCCGCTCAAAGAAGCATGCTACAGTGCCGAATCGGCCGCCGGCATTGCCTCTTTGATCACACAATTGCAGCATCGCCCGTTTGGAGAAGAAGAACTACTAATTAGAAAACGACTCTTGCAAGAGAACTTCGACACGCAAAGAAATACGGCTACCCTTATTGGATATTTATGGTAGCGTTGTCGACTACCTTACCCATCTCGGTACGAATAAGGCGAGCGGGGAATTTCTGCACTACTATATAATCGTGCGTAGCCATCACCACAGTGGTATTATACTCGCGACAAATATGGAACAATAGTTTCATGATCTCGTCCGAGGTCTCCGGATCGAGATTACCGGTGGGTTCATCGGCCAAGATAAGCTTGGGTGAATTAAGCAAGGCCCGTGCAATATCGACCCGTTGCTGTTCACCGCCACTCAACTCAAAAGGCA
>JBILFN010000087.1:0-7434 GCA_044351575.1 Chitinophagaceae bacterium | reverse complement strand
CTCGCTGAGCTGGAAAAACTTCGTCGTAATGTCTGGCTCGAACTCAATAATTACCTGACCCCGCTCGAGCAGATCAATGTGCTAACAAGTATTCTATTCAGCTATTATGGATTAAAGGGAAAGAGCAAAGACCATAGTCGTCCAGAGGAGTTCTTGCTGCAAACCGTGCTGTCCTCGAAAAAAGGAAATGCATTCGGCAATGGCCTTATTTTTTTACTGCTCTGTGAAGGACTCGATATTCCCATCAAAGCCGTGCGCATTCCCGGCCAATTTGTATTGGCGTATTTTAAGCCGGTCTTACAACCGCAGGGTCAACGAATACAAGCCGTCGAGAAGATCGAATATTTTATTGAGCCCGCCAGCGGTCAGGTCTTTACCCGAAAAGAGGTAGACGGATATTTTAAAAAGATGAACATTGCTCCCGAGCCTGCCTATTTTTCTCCACTCAATAACGTGCAGGCCATCGCCCTGGTATTTGCCGAATTGGCCCAGTGTTTCGATAACGAGTCGGAGCGGTACAAAAAAGACGAATTACTGGCGCTGGCCAAACTCTTGGACGAATGAACCGCTGCTTCAGGTAATTCTTAGAGAGCAGACAACTCCCAGCCCGACCTGTAATGTCCTTTTACGAAAGAATTGGCTTCATCGAAATTGGTTACTTTCATTTCGGCTGCATTCCATAAAAGTTTTTTTCGCCCCAGGTATTTATCGTCCCATCCCTTCAGTGCAGGATTTTTTAGCAACCAGCTTCGAATGGCCAGGTTGCCCATCAATATACTTTCGGTAAAAGGTCCTGCGTACGAAAAGGGCGAACTGGTTACTCCTTTTTCGTAACCCGCAATACAGGCATTGACCCACTGCAGGTAATGCCCCTCGGGCACTCTGGGCAGATAGGGCGTGGGAAGCGTGGCTTCTTTCATAAGTCGAGTGGGCAATAATCGAGGATTGGCCCCATAGCAATCGATCAACATTTTTCCCTTGGTGCCGATCAGCAAAACACCTCCATCCCAATTTCCAAATGATTCTTCGGGCCCAAGCTCTTCGGGGCGCGGGGGCAACAATCCGCCATCGTACCAAGATACCCTAATGCTGCCTTTACCATCGGTGCGGGGATGGTTAAGATGAATGATGGATGCCGGCGGGCAGGCTTCTTGATTTTGTGTATCGTTCCACATTTCTTTCCATACGGTTGCTACGCTGCACTCGGCCGAATCGGGATAAGAGATGGGAAGCAACCGATAGACCGGATCGAGAATGTGACAGGCCATATCGCCCAGTGCTCCTGTACCAAAGGCCCACCACCCTCTCCAATTAAAAGGCAAATAAGCAGGGTGATAAGGAATGCTTTTTGCCGGGCCCAGCCAGAGGTCCCAGTCAAGCTCGGTGGGTATTGAAAAATCGCCGGAGGGAGTAGCTTGACCCTGCGGCCATACCGGACGATTGGTCCACGCGTGCGCTTCGGTAACCTCCCCGATCAGACCGGCCTCGTACATCTCTTTAGCCCTTCGTACGCCCTCGCCCGATCCTCCCTGGTTTCCCATTTGCGTAACGACCTTATATTTTTTGGCAGCGGCCGCTAACAGACGAGCCTCGGCGATGTTATGGGTAAGGGGTTTTTGCGTGTACACATGTTTGCCCAATTGCATGGCGGCAAGAGTGGCTACGGCATGCGTATGATCGGGGGTGGAGATGCTGCAGGCATCGATCGTATTCTTTTCCTTTTCGAGCATGATCCTAAAATCACGGTAATACGAGGCCTTTTCATATTTTTTTCTACCGGCAGCAGCCTGGCGGTCGTCCACATCGCACAGAGCTACAATGTTGACGAAGGGGCTCTTGGAAAAAGAGGCAATGTCACTTTCGCCTTTTCCACCCACGCCTATAGCGGCGATATTGAGCTTATCACTGGGAGCTACATATCCTCTTCCCAATACATGACGGGGAACAATAAAAAAACCGGCTGCGGTCAGCGCCGATTGTTGCAAGAATTTTCTGCGATGCAAAGAAGATGCTGCCATAAAAGCCGATTTTAAACTGGCTAAATGTACTGCATTCTCACAAAGAAATAAAGCTACTGCCCGCCAAGTTCGTGGGGCGAAAAAGCAAAAGGCAACAACAAGCGGGCACTCTCGATGATCATTATCTTACCGGTTTCCCCACCCAAGATCAATCGGATGGGCGCATTGGTGCGGTGTTCGAATTCAAGAAGGGCCTGCCGGCACATACCGCAGGGACTAATCGGCTGGTCACTGGTTCTTTTCTCACTGTGGTAACTTATGGCAAGAGCCATTATCTTTTGCGTTGGATATTGCATGGCCACATTGCCCAGTAGCACGCGTTCTGCACAGATACCAACCGGATAAGATGCATTCTCTTGATTGGTACCTTGCACCATCGCACCATTTTCCAGCAGCGCGACCGCCCCTACCATAAAACCGGAGTAAGGCGCATAAGCTAATTGGGTGGCCGCTTGAGCCGCGCGCAGTAATGTCGCATCTGCAGCGGACAATGCATCGATACTATCGACCAACTCGTACGAAAACTGATAGTGCTCCATAGGAACTTATTTTACCAACTTGAACAGTCGGTTCCAACGGGGTCCGTTCTCCCAACTAAACCAGATCATCCAGGCCTTGCCCACTACCCTGTCTTCGGGAACAAAACCCCAAAAACGGGAATCTTGTGAACCATGACGATTGTCGCCCATCATCCAGTAGTAATTCATGGCGAAGGTATATTGACTGGCAGGCAGTCCATTGATAAAAAAACGACCATCCTTTCGGGCCAACTCATTCTTCTCGTACACACGTATAACGCGTTCGTACAGTCGATACGTGGAGTCCGTAAGCGGAATGGTCTTTCCTTTCTCGGGAATCCACAAAGGGCCGAAATTATCCTTGGTCCATTTAAAATAGGTCGTGTCTTGCGGAAACACATCGCCCGACGTGGTGCGAGGGTCCATGTCGTTGACCGAAAGAGCATCATAGATCTCATTATCGGCAACCAACGGGCTCGATAAAAAGGGTTGCTCTCTGAAAGCAGCTACCTTGTTGTAGGGCAGATTGATCACATAACGCCCATACATATCCATGCCGAATTCGGTGCTGTTGAACTCTTCTTTGATGATCTCCGGATCGAGTGCGATAGAAGAGGTAAACGTGTACGTGTACTGGGCATCGGGTGGTGCAGGAGAAGAAATTCCACCTATAAAAACCTGCCCTTTCCTAAGTTCTAGCAGATCACCGGCAACGGCCACGCAGCGCTTGATATAATGATCGGTTTTATCGACCGGATGAATGGCCAGCGGGTAGTTCTCTGGCTCGGCCAGCACGATCTTTCTTCCGGCATCGATGTTTCCGTTGCCCAGTCTTCGGCAAACATCATAGTAGGGATCTTTGGACTGATAATCGGGCAGGTTGATCACCGTATCGCCGGCCGGAAAATTAAATACGACCGCATCACCTCTTTCTACCGGCTGCGTAAACCATCGTATGTAGGGCAGTGACCCCACCTTAGTATAAGAAGGCTTATCGGAACCAAAGGGAAAATAATTATGCATAAACGGCACCGACAATGGCGTATTGGGTATTCGCGGACCGTAACTAAGTTTACTTACAAATAGAAAATCATTGATCAGCAAACTTTTTTCCATCGATCCTGACGGGATCGTATAGGCCTCGAAAACGAAGGTTCTGATGAGCGTGGCTGCTACAATGGCAAAGATGGCCGCATCGAACCATTCGCGCCAGGCAGGCTTTACATGACTGTCCACCCCCTTTTTGCCAACATAGGTGGTTTGCTCCTGCGCGGCCAACCACGGAAAATAAAAAGGAGCCAGTAGTGCCGCGGCTGTATGATCGAGCAGTGAAAAACGACCATACGCCTTTGCGAATTCGATAAAAATACCGGGTGTAATAAACCAACCCATCACCGGAATAAACTGCCAAAATACCCAGTGACGGGGTCTGCCGGCCAGCAATTGCATGCACCAGGTATTGTAAAACGGCACGTATGCTTTCCAGGCAGGAAGACCGGCCTTAACGAAAAGCTTGGCAAAACCCGGAGCAGGTAACAATACCAGCAGCGTGGCTACCAGATATACGATAATAAAATGTTGAAGGGGCATGTTATTTAGTTTGATACATCACCTCTTTGACCAATCGAACGGTCCTTGGCACATCCGGAAGTGCGGCAGCTACTAAATTGGGGGCATAGTGCAAGGGGGCATCTGCTGCAGTAATGCGTCGGATGGGTGCATCCAAATAATCAAATCCCTCTTTTTGTATTCTGTACGTGATCTCTGAAGAAACCGAGGCAAAGGGCCATTGCTCTTCTACGATCACCAGTCGATTCGTTTTTTTAACTGACTCAAGTATGGTGTGCCAATCGAGCGGGCGAATGGTGCGAAGATCGATCACTTCGGCGCTGATCCCCTCTTTTTCGAGTTCTTGCGCTGCTCCAAGTGCCACCTTCATCATCTTGTTGAAAGAAACGATGGTAACATCGCGACCAGCCTTTTTGATATCGGCCTTTCCGATCTCTATGTAGTACTCCTCGTCGGGCACTTCCGATTTGTCGCCATACATCACTTCGCTCTCCATAAAGACGATGGGATCGTTCTCGTAACGAAGGGCCTGCTTCATAAGTCCTTTGGCATCGTATCCATTACTGGGAGAGACTACTTTAAGTCCGGGTATGTTAGCGTAGAGCGATTCGAACGCGGTGGAATGTTGCGCACCCAACTGGCCGGCAGAACCATTGGGACCTCTAAACACGATGGGGCATGTAATTTGCCCGCCGCTCATGGCCAGCATCTTAGAGGCGGTATTGAGAATTTGATCAAGGGCCAACACCGCAAAGTTCCAGGTCATGAACTCGACTATAGGCCGAAGTCCATTTTGTGCAGCGCCTACGCCAACGGCCGCGAATCCCAGCTCGGAGATAGGAGTATCAATGACCCTTCGGGGGCCGAACTCGGCCAGCATACCCTGGCTAACTTTGTAAGCGCCATTGTATTCGGCAACTTCTTCTCCCATTAAAAAAATGCGGTCATCCCTTCTCATCTCTTCTGTCATCGCTTCGCGAAGGGCTTCGCGAAAGGCTATGGATCTGGCCATTTTCAATTGATTTTACGCCTGGCAAAATTAGGCTAAATTTGCTATCTTATGAAGAATATCAAGCTTATCGAAGTTCCCTCAGAGATCGGAGCCGGTACCCGCGGGGCCAGCTTGGGCATCGAGGCCATTAAAGTAGCGGCGCTCGACTTTATGAGCAACTTCTTTATTCACTTTCCGTCCGAGAAGGTCACTACAGAAAATCATTTACTCTACGAACCCATCGAGTCTCCTTATGCCAAGCGGATCAAAGGACTGCTTACGATGTACGAGCGTGTCGGAAAGGCCGTTTCGGAGACACTCAAGAATAATTTCTTTCCGGTCGTGCTCAGTGGCGACCATTCCATCGCTGGTGCCACCATCAGTGGTATCAAAATGGCCAAGCCAAAAAGTAAGTTGGGGGTCATCTGGATCGATGCGCATGCCGACCTGCATACCCCCTACACTACCCCCTCGGGCAATTTACATGGTATGCCCATGGCCATTGCGCTGGGCCAGGACAATCCCGATTGCGCCATTCACGAACCCGATCAGCGTACCGTCGATACCTGGAACAAGCTTAAGAATTTCGGAAAGATCTGCCCCAAGGTGCTACCCGAAAACGTCGTGTATATATCGCTTCGCGATTTTGAAAAAGAAGAGAAATACCTGCTCGATCAGCTAGATATTAAAAAGATCGGAACTAAAGAGATTCGTAGCAAGGGGGCCGAGAACATTGTCAGGTCTGTGCTTCGTTATCTTTCTGATTGCACCGACATCTATCTTTCGTTCGATGTGGATTCGCTCGACTCGAGCATCTCAAAAGGTACCGGCACCCCTGTAGGAAACGGATTGCGCGAACGAGAGGCCGAAGACCTGGTCAGTAAATTCATGCAGAACAGAAAGATCTGCTGCTTTGAGATCACTGAGGTCAACCCCACCCTCGACAAAGAAAATCTTATGGCCGAGATCGCTTTCAATGTGTTGCAGCGAAGCGTCAATATCGTTATGATGAACTAGCCCACCCTTACCCAAAGGTCAGCCGAAGTCCCTCCTCAAAGGAAGTAGGAGAAAAATTCAAGTCCTTGCACGCCTTATCGATGCATAGTCCGGTTCTTAGCGGACGCTGCGCCGGTTGTTTGAAAGCAGCAGTGTTGGTGCGAACGATGAGCGAGGGGTTCAATTTTAGAAAAGCCGCAGCCCTTGTGGCCATGTCAAAGGGCGTCAATACCTCTTTTCCTGAAAGATGAAAGACCCCTGTTACCGAACGGGTGATAATGCGAAAAATTCCCTCGGCAAGGTCCCCTACATAGGTGGGCGTTCTGATCTGGTCATCGACCACCTGGTAAGTTTCGCCGCGACCCAGCTTCTCTTGCACGATCGACAACAGATTGCTGCGGCCTGTCATAGGTCTGCCATATACCAATACCGTTCGAACGATGGACCACTCCAGTTTCGATCGTTCGACCAACTGCTCGGCTTGCAACTTGGTATGTCCGTAATGATTGACAGGTTTTCGAACAGCATTTTCGGTATAATTACCCTCTACCCCATCAAAAACAAAGTCAGTAGAGATATAACAAAACTTAGCCTGAGATCGCTGCGCAGCCTCCATCAAATGTCGGGTTCCTTCCACATTGATCCTCGAGGCCAATTCGGGCTGCAGGGCACAATCGTCGGGCTTACCCATGGCGCCTGCATGAACGATCCAATCAGGTGCATAATCTGAAACTACCTGTAGCGTTCTGGAGCGATCGGTAAAATCGAGCGAGGCATAGGCGAAACAACTTCTTTGAGCGAACGGAAGCCGGCAAGGACCGCGCGAAGTAGCCAGTACGTCCAAACCGGCGTTAGTTAGCAGATCGCACAAATAATAACCAAGAAATCCGTTGGCGCCCGTAAGTAAGATTTTCATTGACTAAAAGTAGTAAAATCGTAAATTCGCTACTTCAATTTGATCGATATGAAGCAGAAAGTTTCCCGTATCGCACTTATGACATCGGGCGGAGATGCACCGGGAATGAATGCAGCCATCAGAGCGGTCGTTAGAACGGGCTTGTACTACGGACTGGAAGTTTATGGCATTATGCGTGGTTATCAGGGGCTGATCGAAGATGATATCATCAAAATGAACAGCCGCTCCGTGGCCAACATCATCCAACGCGGAGGTACGATACTCAAAACAGCGCGCAGTAAAGATTTCTTAGAAAAACAAGGAAGACAAACCGCCTACGAAAACCTAAAGAAAAGAGGGATCGACGGGCTGGTGATCATTGGAGGAGATGGATCTTTTCGCGGAGCCGTAACCTTTAGCAAAGAGTTCAACATCCCATGCGTGGGT
>JBILFN010000086.1:0-7615 GCA_044351575.1 Chitinophagaceae bacterium | reverse complement strand
GACCAACCTCCCGGACGCGAGGGTTCGATCGTAGAAAGCGTTATCAGTAACGTTGCTATCAGCGCCAACAACCCACGCGACAATAACCGTAGTGTGCAACCCCATCTGGGTCGCATACAGGTATCGTTCGTTGAATTCGAAAAGCGCCATGGTAAATCGTCTGCTCCTTACCTTACGGCCATTCGAGAGGCCGTGCAGGGTATTCCCGGTGTGAGTGTCGAGGTCGATCAAGAAACAAATGGACCACCCACCGACCCTCCTGTCAACATAGAGATAGTGGGGGACGATTTCGAAGAACTGGCCCAGGTATCTACCCGTCTGTTACAGTATCTCGATAAAAATAAGGTCGAGGGCATCTCCAGTTTAAAGGCCGATGTCGATCTCAATAATCCCGAGATCACCATTGCGGTAGATCGTGCCAGAAGCACCATGGAGGGTATCAGCACCGCACAGATCGGTATGGCGCTTCGCACTGCCCAATTCGGAAAAGAGATCAGTAAGGTCAAAGATGGCGAAGATGAATACAAGATCCAATTGCGCTACGGACCCCAGTATCGGGGCAACGTAGAGGACCTGCTCAATATGCGCATCGTCTTTATGGATATGAATACCATGCAGATAAAATCGGTGCCGCTCGGTGCTGTCGCCTCGCTCAATTATACCAATACTGCCGGCGGTATCAAGCGCAAGAACGTGCGTCGCACGATACAGCTGCAAAGCAGTGTTACCGATCCTACGCAGGTTACCCGTATCAATGCCGAGTTGGCCGATCGTATAGACGATTTTAGGCAAAAGAATTCGCTACCCGGCAATGTGGTCATTAAACAGAGCGGCCAAAGTGAGCAAGAGAAAGAAACACAGGGTTTCTTAGGCACCGCATTGATGATGGCTATCGGCATCATCTTTTTAATTCTGGTGCTTCAGTTCAACAGCATGAGCAAGCCCTTTATTGTGATCACCGAAATTTTCTTCTCGGTCATCGGTGTCTTTTTGGGGTATGCGCTTAGTGGTATCACACTTGCCTCGATTATGGTGGGCGTCGGTATCGTGGGGCTGGCCGGTATAGTGATCAAGAATGGAATTCTGCTGATCGAGTTTACCGATGAGTTACGCACCCGGGGATACCGTACCCGCGAGGCGGCTATTCAGGCGGGTAAGATCCGCATTATTCCTGTGCTGCTCACGGCCGTGGCAACGATTTTGGGACTCTTGCCGCTGGCCGTAGGTTTCAATATCGATTTTGCCGGGTTGTTTCAGCAGGGTCGTCCTAACATTTTCTTTGGTGGCGACAGCGTGGTCTTCTGGGGCCCGCTTAGCTGGACCATCATCTTTGGATTGATCTTCTCATTCTTTTTGACCTTACTATTGGTGCCCGGTATGTACCTGATCGCCGAGCGGTTGCGTCGTCCGATGGAGAAATTCTATGGTACCCGATACATTGCCTTACTGGGCTTTGCCGGCCCTCTGTTTTTTATTTTTGTAGGGGTGATGATGATGGTCAGAAAACTGCAGGGTCGCCGGGTATGGATGGGACAGTTAAAACAAAAGAATACCTAAATTCGTAAAAGTTCAGTCGTAGTATAACAATGAGTCGTAAGCAAGAGATAGTTCAAGATGTGGTCATCAAGTTTGCCGGAGATAGCGGTGATGGTATGCAGCTGACCGGTAGTCAGTTTACCACGAACACCGCACTGCTGGGAATCGACCTTGCTACGTTCCCCGATTTTCCGGCCGAGATTCGTGCCCCGCAGGGAACACTGCCCGGTGTGAGCGGATTTCAGTTGCGATTTTCTTCCGATAGGGTCTTTACTCCCGGAGATATCTGCGATGTGCTGGTGGCCATGAACGCCGCTGCTCTCAAGGTCAATCTCAAGGCCCTTAAGAAAGGGGGCAAGATCATAGCCAATACCGATGGCTTCGATGCCAAGAACCTGCGACTGGCCAATTATCCCGAGGGGATCAATCCGCTCGACGACGGCTCGCTGGCCAATTACGAGCTCATTCGCATGGACGTGACCAAGATGACCCGAGAGTCGCTCAAGGAAGCTCCTTTGGGAATGAAAGAAAAGGACCGGGCCAAGAACATGTTCGTACTGGGTTTTCTCTATTGGATGTATGGGCGCGACATGGCCAATACCATCAATTTCTTAAAAGAGAAGTTCTCGAAGAAGCCCGATATTCTCGATAGTAATATCAAGGTATTGCAGGCCGGATACAATTATGGCGATACCACCGAGACCTTTCATACCACCTATACGGTAGAGCGTGCCAAGATGGATCCCGGTTCGTATCGCTCCATTATGGGCAATCAATCGTTATCGCTGGGCTTGATCGCCGCTTCCCAAAAAAGCGGGCTTCCGCTCTTTTTGGGTTCTTATCCCATTACTCCCGCTTCCGATATTTTGCATGACCTCTCCAAATACAAAAACTTCGGGGTCAGAACTTTTCAGGCCGAAGACGAGATCGCTGCCATCACTTCTGCCATTGGGGCATCCTATGGTGGATCGTTGGGGGTGACCACTTCGAGTGGGCCCGGTATTGCACTAAAAGGAGAGGCGATGGGTCTTGCGGTGATGCTCGAAATTCCGTTGCTCATCATCAATATTCAGCGCGGAGGACCCTCTACCGGATTACCTACCAAGACCGAGCAAAGCGACCTGATGCAGGCCTACTACGGACGCAATGGTGAATGTCCCATGCCCGTTATTGCCGCTTCAACGCCGGCCGATTGTTTTAGCGCGGTCTACGAAGCGGTGCGCATTGCCGTGCAACACATGACCCCGGTCATGTTCTTAAGTGATGGTTATATTGCCAATGGGGCAGAGCCCTGGCGTTATCCGCAAACCAAAGACCTGCCGGCCATTGCGGTAAAATTTAAAACCCAACTCGACGAGGGAGAAGAAAAATATTTGCCCTATCAACGCGACGAAAAGCTGGCAAGACCCTGGGCCTTGCCCGGAACGGCCGGCCTCGAGCATCGCATTGGCGGACTCGAAAAACAAAATATTACGGGTAACGTAAACTACGAGCCCGAGAATCACCAGCTGATGGTCAACATTCGTCAAGAGAAAGTAGACCGTATTGCCGATCATATTCCGGAGCAACAGCTCGACAGCGGTCCTGCTTCCGGAAAGATATTGGTACTGGGATGGGGTTCTACCTATGGCGCCATCAAATCGGCCGTATCGGTATTGCAACAACAAGGGCATGCCGTTAGCCATGCGCACCTTCGCTACATTCGTCCGTTCCCTAAAAATTTGGGTAGCCTTCTTCGCAATTTTGAACAAGTATTGATCCCCGAGATCAACAGCGGGCAGCTTATCAAGATCATCCGCGATGTATACCTGGTCGATGCCAAAGGGTACAATAAAGTAATGGGCGTACCCATTACCAAGACCGAGTTGGTAGAGCAGCTGCAACGTATGCTCTAAATAGTGGTCAGATACTGCTTAGATACTGAAACACCTCTGCAATTTCCATCGATCATGATAGTGCTCAGTGTGCTATTTTTTACCTGCGATCTTTTGCTCTTTCGCATAATAGCGGCAAAGTGATTGTAACCCGCAAGCAGCACAATTTGGATTGCGGGCCATACACGTGTAGCGTCCGTGCAAGATCAGCCAATGATGGGCTTTGTGCATGAGTGATTCGGGAAAATATTTCGTTAGCCATTTTTCTACGGCCAGGGGTGTGGTAGCGGTGGTGGGCACCAATCCCAGCCGGTGACTTACTCTGAATACGTGAGTATCGACGGCCATATTGGGTTGATGATCTATAACAGAAGTAATAACATTGGCGGTTTTTCTTCCTACCCCCGGCAATTGCACCAGCTCCTCTACCGTCATTGGGATACGCCCCTCAAAATCCTTTATTACTTTAACGGCCAGCGCCACCAGATGTTTGGCTTTATTGTTAGGGTACGAAATACTTTTAATGAGGGTAAAAACCTTTTCGGGGGTAGCCTTCGCCAGCGATGGAATATCGGGATATGCGGCAAACAAGGCCGGTGTAGTTTGATTGACCCGTTTGTCGGTACACTGTGCAGACAGTACAACGGCTACCAATAGTTGATAGGGGTTTTCGAAGAGCAGTTCGGTCTCTGCAGCGGGGGCATGGGTCAGAAAATAGTCAGTTACCTGCTTGTACTTTTCAGCGCGCGTCATAGGCGCAAGATAATGCGCAACTACTAGGAGCGAACCGTTTGGGCCAGTTTTTCGGAGGCCTTGTGCAGAATGTTCAAGATCACCTCGGTGCGAGGTGTCTCAGCAAGTCGGTTCAAGCGGTCTTTGGCTGTCTTTAATACGGCCAGTTTTTCACGCAGGGTCCAGTCTTTTTCGAGCTGGGCCTCTACCTGCAGCCGGGTGGCGGCATCCATGTCGTTGTAGAGGTAAAGTAAGAGGTCTTCGGGAGTAAAATTGCTCATGGAAGCTAATTTATAGGAAACTTTTTGGTCGCTCCCTTTTAAACGAAGAACGGGCTTCCTTATTGTATGGATGGCAAAAAAATCAGCGGCTGCCCCGGACAGGCTTGGGGGTAATCAGAAAAAGGTCCTCGTTCTCTCTTTTCATCAAATACTTTTCGCGGGCGTATTTTTCGATGGTGGCAGGGTCGTTCTTAAGTTGGTCCAGTTCTTTTTTCTCGGCCTCGATCTGGGTCGAGTAGTGCGATTTAGTTTGTTGCAATTCACGCAGTTCGCGTTTACGGTCCAACTGGGTAAAGAGATCGTTCTTGTCTAAAAAAACGATCACCACTAAAAAGGCGGCCAGGCTAATTACATACTTGCTTTTGACCCAAGAAGGGATGGAGTTTAATACCTGTTGCATTCGGTACGTAAAGTTAACAAGGGGCTCAATAGCTCGGTTTATTTTTTTCCAAATCTGATCTTTCCTTTCGGATAAATGGCAGAACTGCCTAGTTGTTCCTCGATGCGGATCAGCTGGTTGTACTTGGCCATCCGGTCAGAGCGAGAGGCGCTGCCGGTCTTGATCTGTGCACAGTTGAGGGCCACGGCCAGATCGGCAATGGTGCTGTCTTCGGTCTCGCCACTTCTATGGCTCATGATGGTGTTATAGCCGTTATGCTGCGCCAATGTAACAGCATTGATCGTTTCGGTGAGCGTCCCGATCTGGTTTACTTTAACAAGCAGGGCATTGCCGATCTGCTTGTCGATTCCCTGTTGTAAGCGAGTTACATTGGTTACGAAAAGATCGTCCCCAACCAGCTGGCAGCGGTCGCCTACGGCCTCCGTCAGCATCTTCCAACCGGCCCAATCATCTTCGGCCATTCCATCTTCGATGCTGCAGATGGGATATTTTTTGATCCATCCTTCCCAATATTTTACCAGTTGTTCGCTGCTCATTTCTTTTCCACTGCTCTTGTGAAAGACATATTTCTTTTTCTTGCTGTTCCAGAGTTCGCTGTTGGCCGCATCCATAGCGATCTTGATCTGCGACCCGGCCTTGTAGCCGGCGGCATCGATCGCGGTCAGTACCATTTCGATGGCTTCCTCGTTGCTCTGTATGTTGGGAGCAAAACCACCTTCGTCTCCCACATTGGTGCTATATCCTTTTTTCTTGAGTACATTTTTTAGGGCATGAAAGATCTCTACGCCCCAGCGCAGGCCTTCGCTGAAGTTAGTAGCCCCCACGGGCATCACCATAAACTCCTGAAAGTCGATCTTGTTATCGGCATGTGCTCCTCCGTTCAATATATTCATCATTGGCATAGGAAGCACTTTCGCATTGGTGCCTCCCACATAGCGAAAGAGCGGAAGAGCCGCTTCTTCGGCAGCCGCTTTGGCAGCCGCCATACTTACGGCGAGCATGGCGTTGGCGCCCAGCTTCGATTTGTTCGACGTGCCATCGAGTTGTATCATCATCTCGTCAATGCCCGTCTGATCGGCCACGTCGTACCCCAGCAGTAGGGGGGCGATCTTTTTATTTACATTATTTACTGCCTGTAGCACCCCTTTGCCCAGATACTTTTTCTTATCTCCGTCTCGCAGCTCCACGGCTTCGTGAATGCCGGTACTAGCCCCGCTTGGAACAGCGGCACGACCTACGGCCCCTTCTTCGGTGATCAGATCTACCTCTACAGTGGGGTTTCCTCTTGAATCTAAGATTTGACGGGCAAATACTTCGGCAATGTAACTCATGGGTCGATGTTATTTTTTATTTGATATCAGGATGAGGTGAGATGCCTGAACACCTCCTCTAAACTCATTCCCTGGCGCGGCAAAGATACTTTTTTGTGTAGTTCGCTCAGCAGGCTGTCGACCTTGATCTGACCTTTATGGATGATGATCACGCGGTCGCAGATGGCTTCGGCCTCTTGTAAGATATGGGTCGAGAACAGTACGGTTTTATTGGCTCCGGCCGTTTTGATCAACTCGCGGATCTCGACCAGCTGATTAGGGTCCAGCCCCGATGTGGGTTCATCGAGAATCAAAACCTCGGGGTCGTGCAAGAGGGCAGCGGCAAGTCCGACTCGTTGCTTGTATCCTTTAGAAAGCTGGGCGATCTGCTTGTGCGATTCAGCCAACAGGCCGGTTTGTTGCAATACGTTTTCTACGGCAGAAGGAGCTGAGGCTACCTGTTGCAGTTCGGCAATAAAGAGCAGGTATTCCCTTACGAACATATCGTAGTAAAGCGCATTGAGCTCGGTCAGGTAACCGATCTTTTTGCGGGCGGCAATAGGATCGGTTACCACGTCGATACCACCGATCTGTGCCGAGCCGCTATCGGGGCGCAGATAACCCGTAAGCATTTTGATGGTCGTAGACTTGCCGGCCCCATTAGGCCCTAAAAATCCTACGATCTCGCCTCGACCGATCGAAAAAGAAATGGCATCGACGGCACGCTGGGTGTCGTACTGTTTGCTCAGCCCGTTAACCGCTATAGACATGCCGCTAAGTTAGCTTACAGATCGTCAAATTCGTAAAGTGGATCGAGCGCTGTTCCGGCAGGAATCTCATAGACGGGCTTTATCAAGCCATCCTTTAATCCGTACACCCAACCGTGCAAGTCGGGGTAGTGGCTGTTTTTCCAGGCTTTTTGGACAATGGAGGTCTTTGCCAGGTTCATTACTTGCTCCTGCACATTTAGCTCGACCATTCGGTTGATGCGATCGTCCTCGTTTGTGATTTTATCTATCTCTTCACGGTGAAAGCGATAGACATCCTTAATATTACGCAACCATTTATTGATAATACCAAAATTATGGTTGCTCATAGAGGCCTTTACTCCTCCACATCCGTAGTGACCACAAACAATGATATGTTTTACTTTCAGATGATTGACAGCATAGTCCAGCACCGTTAGTAAGTTAAGATCGGTATGTACCACCATGTTGGCCACATTGCGGTGCACAAAGATCTCTCCCGGCCGGGTACCTGTTATCTCGTTGGCCGGTACGCGGCTGTCACTGCATCCGATCCAAAGAAATTCGGGGGTCTGTAAGTCGGCCAGCCGGTTAAAGAAATCAGGGTCGTCCATTATCTTTTCAGCGGCCCAGGCCTTATTTTCCAGTAACAGTTTTTCGTAGGGTTTCATGTAACAAAAGTTTAATTAGTGCCTTACGGCGTATGTTTTTATTTGATGCTCTTTGATCTCTACAG
>JBILFN010000085.1:0-7700 GCA_044351575.1 Chitinophagaceae bacterium | reverse complement strand
TTGCTCCAATATCTTTTGCTGGTGATGAATACTCTCCATGTGCAACGCGTCGAGATACTGGGTAATGAATTCTCTGCCCAGCTTGAGCTCCTCGGCGCGCGCCAACGTACGCTCCATGATCTCTTGCCAGCGTCCGGCTTGCAAAATGGTAATGTTGTTTTCTTTTTTGTATTGCGCGATCTGCTCGGCCAATTGCATTCGCCTGCCTAACAACTGCAATACTTCCTCATCCAGCTGATTGATCTGTTGTCGCAATTGATCGAGCGCGCTATGATAATCGACCGAATGGCTATTATCGGTGCGCCAGATCAACTGATCGAGCAGTTTGCGCAGCGCATCGGGAGTTACCTGCTGGGCTGCATCACTCCAGGCCTCGTCGGGCTTGCAATGACTTTCTATCATCAATCCATCCACATCCAGATCGATGGCTCGTTGCATGACCTCGGCAAGCAGGTCGCGACGACCACAGATATGAGAGGGATCGTTTATAAATAAGAGAGAAGGAAATCGCAACTTCATCTCAATGGCCAAGTGCCACAGCGGTGCGTTGCGGTAAGATGTTTGCGCAAAGGTGCTAAAGCCACGATGAATAAGCCCAATGCGTGTGATGCCTGCGCGCTCGATACGCTCCACGGCACCGGCCCATAGTTCGAGATCGGGGTTAATGGGGTTCTTGATAAAAACAGGAACCGAAACACCTTGCAAGGCATCGGCCACCTCTTGCACACTAAAGGGATTGACCGTGGTACGAGCGCCGATCCAAAGCACATCGATCTGGTGGGCCAGGGCCTCTTCGACCTGTTTGGCCGTGGCCACTTCTACCATTACCGGAAGACCGGTGGCAGCGCGGGCCTCTTGTAACCAAGGCAGGCCCTTTTTTCCCACCCCTTCGAACAAACCGGGTTTTGTACGAGGCTTCCAGATACCGGCTCTCAATATGTCGACCTTGTCGGTTGCTTTTAATGCAAGAGCGGTCTCTTTGACTTGTAAAGCTGTCTCAGCACTGCAAGGTCCGCTAATGATGAGCGGACGCTTCGACCAAAGTGTGTCGAACGAGGCAAGGGCCTTGACTTGCAGAGCGCACATACTGTAAAGATATCATTATTTGCGGCGACCTCCGCCGCTATCGGCGTCGTTCATCCTAATGCGACGGCCTCTGAAATTCTTTCCGTCGAGCGATTGAATCATTTGTCGGGCAGCGCGAGATTCGACCTCGACCCAACTATTCATCTCTCGCATATCGATCTTACCCAGCACCTCCTTGCTCAGGTCGCTCATGTCTAGTATGAATTGCAAGAAACTGGCTTTATAAAATCCATCCTTGGTGCCCAGGTTAACGAACAGTCGCTGGTAGTTGCCTTCTGCCGCAGCACCCCGTCGAGAACGTGCTTCGCGTGCGCCCCCGGGTTGGGGAACGCCTTTTGCCTTACGGGCATCTTCTCGTACGTTCAGATCGGCTGCATTTTCGTAATACTTTAAAAAGCGGTCGAACTCCAACGCAGCTACCCGCTGCAAGATCTCTTCTTTGTCTACGCTGGCAAATTTCTCGCGCAGCGAGGGCAGATAGGTCTCATATTCTCCATGGCTAATGTCCGCTTCGAGCATGCGATCTATAAAGTGAAAGAACTGTTTGCGGCATACATCCTTACCAGTAGGAATGTCCATTTTATGAAACCGATTGTTGATCAGCTTCTCGACCTGACGAAGACGAAACTGCTCCTTGGGCGTAACGATCGAAACGCATAGACCACTACGGCCGGCCCTACCCGTACGACCACTACGATGCGTGTAGACCTCGGTATCGTCCGGCAATTCGTAATTGATAACATGGGAGATGCCTTGCACATCGATACCCCGGGCAGCAACATCGGTCGCCACCAATAAACGAATGCTCTTGTCCCTGAACAGACCCATCACTTTATCTCGCTGGGGTTGCGACAGATCGCCGTGAATGGAATCGATATCGTAGCCCTCGCGTATCAACTTTTCCGCTATGCTCTGCGCATCGGCCTTGGTACGCGCAAAGATGATCCCATATATGCCGGGATTAAAGTCGATGATTCGCTTTAGTACTTCGTAGCGGCTATGATGTTGCGTAAGGTAGTACTGATGATCGATGCTGGCGTTACCGGCATTGACCTTGCCGATGGTCACCTCTACAGGCTGTTCCATGTAACGCTTGCTGACCTGTCTGATCTCGGATGGCATTGTGGCACTAAATAGCCAAGTGCTATCGCGTTTGGGCGTATTCTTTAAAATAAACTCTATGTCGTCCTTAAAACCCATGTTAAGCATCTCATCGGCCTCATCGAGTACTACGTACTGGATCTCCTCAAGGCGAATGGCCTTGCGTTCGATCAGATCAATCAGGCGACCAGGAGTAGCCACCACAATATGGGTACCTCTCTTGAGCTCCTTTATCTGCATAACGATAGAAGCCCCGCCATACACCGCCGTAACCCCGAGTGGATCTTTCTTTCCCTGAAACTTGTCGAGGTCGCCCGTAATCTGCAGACAGAGCTCGCGGGTAGGGCAAATAATAAGGGCCTGGGGATAGCGATCTTCGCGGCGCACCAGTTGTAAAAGCGGCAGTCCAAAAGCCGCTGTCTTTCCGGTGCCGGTTTGCGCCAGCCCGACAAAATCTCGGGTACCCTGCAGTAAGACAGGGATGGCCTTTTGCTGAATAGGTGTAGGCTCGGTAAACCCGAGCGACTGAACGGCCTCGAGCAGGTCGGCGCGAAGGCCAAGGGATTGAAATGTATTCACGAAATGATTTATATGAAAATTAGGGATAAAAAGAAAGCCGTTCCCGGGGGAACGGCCTTCGGCAATTACTTGCGCAATTGATTACTGAGCAGCAGGAGCGGCAGCTGTAGTGTCAGCGGCAGTAGCGGCAGTGTCAACAGGAGCGGCAGCAGCAGCAGTGTCAACAGGAGCAGCAGTTGTGTCAGCAGCAGGAGTAGCTTCGCCACCACCGTTACAAGCTACCAAAGTAGCAGCGATGAAGGCAATTGCAAAAAACTTCTTCATTTGAATTTGTTTTTGTGTTTTGTGAAATATTTCGCGAATTTATACCGATTTTGGCAAAAGGTAACCCTTTCGCATCATTTTTTTTTAAACCGCCCTCGGGTTACTATTTTTAAAAACCCGTATTAAAGCTAGCAGCATAGTGAAATCTGACCTGTACGAAGAGGGCCTGTTAAAAGGGTTGGCCGAAGGCGACAATCGAACGATTGAGATCATTTATAAGGATCACTTTAATATGATCCAGGCATTGATTATCAACAATAACGGGTCTGCCGATGATGCCAAGGACATTTTTCAGGAGGCACTCGTCGTCTTGTACGAAAAGGTTCGCTCCGGCAGTTTTGAGCTGAACTGCCAGCTAAAGACCTACCTCTATTCTGTTAGCAAGCGGTTGTGGCTTAAAAGGCTAAGTGTCAACAACCGATTTGTGTCGGCTATCGAAGATCCCGAGGCTACCTATCCGGTAGAAGAAGATGTGGAGGCCCACGAAAAAAGAGATGCCGAGTTTGACATAATGGAAAAAGCGATTGCCGGCCTTGGAGAGCCCTGCAAAAGCCTGCTCGAGGCCTACTACCTCAAAAAACAGAACATGCAGGTAATTGCCGCCTCTTTTGGGTACACCAATGCCGATAACGCCAAAAACCAGAAATACAAATGTCTGCTCAGGCTCAAAAAAATATTCTTCGCGCACTACAAAAATGGAAAGGACCATGAGTGAACTGAACATGCTCGAGACGGTAGAGCGATACATTAGAGGAGAGATGAATCCCGATGAGCGGGTGCAGTTTGAACAACTGCGCAAGACCAACGCCGAAGTAGACCAATTGGTGGTAGAACATACTTTTTTCTTGCAGCAATTAAACCGGTTCGGCGAGTGGAAAAAGTTTCGCCACTTGCTACAGTTCATCCACACCGATCTGGCCGAAAAAGGCCACATACAATCCTCCCGCCTTAGCGGCAAGGCTCGTGTGCTCTACCTGTTCAACCGCTACAAAAGAGTCGGCGCTATTGCTGCTGCCATTGCGTTGGTTACAACCCTTAGCATCAGTGCGCTGGTCTGGACCCTGTCACCTTCCTCTCCTCACTCGCAATTCGAGGAGCTCAACAAGAAATATTCCCAACTAGAGTATAAATCGCGCAAACAAGCCTCTGAGATCGACCAGATAAAGAGATCAAAGACCATACCTGTCGATATGCCGTTCACGACCGGAGGCACCGGTTTTATCATTGACCCCAAGGGATATCTGGTCACCAATGCGCACGTCGTAAGTGGTGCCAGCACGATCGCCATCCAAAACAATAGAGGAGAGTACTTAGTGGAGGTGGTGCATATCGACAAACAACGCGACTTGGCCATCTTGCGCATCACCGACGAAAATTTCAAGGGATATGGCTCATTGCCCTACTCCATCAGCAAAAGGTCCGGCCAGCTGGCCGATCCCATCTTTACCTTGGGCTATCCGCGAAACGAAGTGGTCTACAGCCAGGGTTATCTGAGTGCCCGCACCGGTTACGATGGCGACACGCTCAGCTGCCAGATCGAGATCAGTGCCAACCGTGGAAACAGCGGCAGCCCTATCATCAATCGTCGGGGAGAAGTGATCGGAATTTTGAACGGACGTCAGACCAACGCAGAGGGATTTGCCTTTGCGGTGCAGGGAAAATATATTTATCAACTTAGCGACTCGCTTCGCAAGGCCGACCCATCGGTCCCTATCCGACTCAATGGACGTAGCTATATCGCTTCGCTCGAGAGAAGCGAGCAGGTAAAACGCATCCAAGACTATGTCTACATGGTAAAGGTCAACTAAGACCAGAGCGACGTCGGATAAACACCTCTTTCGATCAGCGATTGTAAACTTTTGGCGACCATGGGTGCATCCTCTTTGTAGGTAACGCCAAACCAATGCGAACGGGTGGGCACTACCGATACGACCCCGCCCTCTTTAATAAATTGATCAACCACAAACGGAATAAAGAATTCAGACTTTAGAGCTTGGCCATGCTCTTGCAAGAATAGTGCAAACTGATCTTGTGTGTATGCGAAAAAAGAAGGAGCAAAACACCAGAAATTCATAGAGACGGCCGTAGACAGCGGCAAACTGCGAGGCATCAACCCATCCTCACAAACCACTTCGTTTCCGCTTTTCGAAATGTTGATCCGCTCGGTAATGGCAGCCAGGTGGCCGTTCGCATCGAGCGTGCAGACTCCCCGGTTAACGGTGCCGTGTTCAGAGAGCGTACCCGCCAATTCGTACCCGACGATCGCATATTGCTTTTCGTTACACTGTGTGGTCAGAAAAGCTGCAGCATTCTCAAACGCCTCCCTGCCATAAAAATCATCGGCATTGATAACGGCGAACGGACCTTGCACGGCCTTTTGAGCACACAATACGGCATGGGCTGTTCCCCAAGGCTTGGTGCGCTCCGACGGAGTCGCATACCCCTGGGTGTACGAATCCATTTCTTGAAACACATAGTCTGTTTCTATTCGTCCGGCCAATTTGGGCTCAAAAATCTCCCTGAACTGGTCGGCGAACTGACTTCTGATAATAAAGACAACCTTTCCAAAACCGGCCCGAATCGCATCGTAGATCGAGTAATCCATGATGGTTTCGCCCGAAGGGCCGAACGATTGCACCTGCTTCATGCTTCCGTAACGAGAAGCCATTCCGGCCGCTAAAATTACCAGGGCGGGTTTCATCATAGTCATAATTTGCGGGGGCAAAATTACATGTATTTTCGTTAGCCACGTTATGCCTGCCATCGACTTCGAAAAAGCGCTTTGCCAAAATCTGGTTCACCCGGCACTGCCTCCTAAAAGTTGTGAGGTCTCCGTACTGCGTCTCGACTTGCTACATCCCATCATATCGGGTAACAAATGGTTCAAGTTGCGGTTCTACCTTCAAGAGGCGCTACGCCTTCAGAAAAAAAGAGTGATCACCTTTGGTGGCGCCTGGTCCAACCATCTGCTGGCCACGGCAGCCGCATGTCAGACCATGGGACTACGATCCGCAGGGCTGGTGCGAGGAGAACGACCCAATGTGATGTCGCACACATTGCAACAAGCTGTTGAACTCGGTATGGAATTATTTTTTTTGAATCGCGAAGATTACCGCCAAAAGAAGATTCCCTCACCATTACTCACCGATACTGATTATCTGATCAACGAGGGAGGGGCTGGCAACCTGGGCGTACAAGGAGCGGCCACGCTGCTCGAGGGTGTAGATAAAGAACGCTACTCCCATATTATCTGCGCAGCCGGCACCGGCACGACCCTTGCAGGAATTATCAATGCGGCACCAAAAGACACCAGGGTCATAGGGATCGCTGTGCTAAACGACCTTGATAGCATCGAAAATACAGTGCACAATCTGGTCCCCCACCCCTGCGCTCCATGGCAACTATTGACCGGCTATGCGTGGGGCGGTTACGCCAAACATCCCGCTGCCCTGCTTTCGTTCATGAACACCTTCTATACGCAAACAAGCATCCCTACCGATATTGTATACACGTCCAAACTTTTTTATGCCTGTATAGACCTTATCGAAAACAATTTTTTTAGTGCAGGCAGCCGACTGCTCGTCGTTCATAGCGGAGGCCTGCAGGGCAATCGTTCGCTGCCGCCCGGTACTTTTTGTTTCGAATAACCAATAGTTGCCCTGCGGTCGCTTTATCTTTGCTGTCGCCTATGCACCTGATTACGTTGCCCCGCTGTTTTCTTCTTATACTGTCCCTTCGACTTACTACGTTGGCGGTCGCTCAAGATCCTTTGCCTGCGTTCGAGGTACGCGATATTGGCAGCGGACGAATCGTTATCAGCTGGTTTAATCAATATCCCTATACGGCCCAGCTGACCATACAGCGCTCCTTCGACAGCTTGCGAGGATATAAAAGCATTCTGACCGTACCCGATCCTTCGGCGGTTCAAAATGGGTTTGCAGATACCAAGGCCGTCAACGATCACATGTTCTATCGCTTGTACATCTTGCTCGACAAGGGAAACTATTTTTTTACCGTGCCCAAAAGACCGGTAAAACAAGTGGCCACTGCGATCAGCGATACGCCGGTCGCTCCACCAGGCTTGAACAATACCGCCTCGTTGGAAACCCCTATACCCAAGCAGCAAGTGATCGCTCTCCGCACAGGCCGCGAACAAGCCGCCCCGGCAGCAGCACCCATTCAAAACAATGCGCCTGCTAGTACAAATGAGGAAAAAGAGGATAGCACGAGCCACTCCGCAACCCGCCAGCAGTTTACTGTCAAAAAAATAGACCCGGTGGTCATCAAACTCGATCCCTCCAAAATGGGCGATTCTGCCAAAGTGCCCTTTACCGTCAATCCCCAAAACGACCCGGACGCCTATGCACCCTCTTTGTACGTGTACGCCCAACCCGATGGTAATATTCGAATAGACGTTCCCAATAAAAAAAGAGTAGCCAGCTACCGCATCAAATTCTATGAGGCAGACAAGCAACTACTATTCGAGTTAAAGCAATTGCCTTCCCCCAGTTTTCAATTGGATAAGACCAATTTTTTGCACAGCGGATGGTTTCTTTTTGAATTGTACGAAGACGCCCGCCTGGTAGAAAGGCACAAAGTTTTTTTAGAGAAGAACTTTTGATCCGTCTTACGGTTGAATGGCTGGCAAGTCCAAGAAATTTATTCCGAAC
>JBILFN010000084.1:0-7753 GCA_044351575.1 Chitinophagaceae bacterium | reverse complement strand
GATAGAAAGCGATATACTCAACGACGGAAGTCTGGACTACGACAACCATGTACTGGCTACCTTCGATCTGGTGATCGCCTCTGTACATAGCCAGCTTGGAATGAGCGAAGAAAAAGCCAACGCCAGGCTCCTCAATGCCATCGAGAATCCCTACACACGCATCTTAGGCCATCCCACCGGACGATTACTCCTAAGCAGAAAGGGATATCCAATCGACCATCAAAAGATCATCGATGCCTGTGCCGCACAGGGTGTGGCGATCGAACTCAATGCCCATCCTCGCCGGCTGGACCTCGATTGGAGCTGGATCGACAGCGCACTTGAAAAGGGAGTTCTGATCTCCATTAACCCCGATGCCCATTCCATAAAAGGGCTGGGCGACGTACAGTACGGCATACTGGCCGCCCAAAAGAGTTGTCTGACCGCGAATCAAAATCTCAGCAGCTTTTCTCGTGCCGCTTTCGAGCAGTGGCTACAGAGCAAGAAAAGACACTAATTTTACGATAGCTGCACTTTTATAACTCGTATGCGCATGAGGCGATCTTCTCTTATCGGCTGGCTTTTTATACTATGTTTTCCTTGCGGTGCTTGGTGCCAAGACTACGTGGGGCTAAGCATGCCAGCGGCAAAGGGGCGATTGAAAAAAGAAATACGCCCGCGGCATCGTGCCACTCGATCACCTTTACCGCTTTTGGCCTCCCAAGAAATACTTGGCGGTATGCTAACTTCTTCGATTGACATTCAATTGGGCTTCGACAGCACCGGCGTTGTATATGCCGAGCACTACCTCTGTGCAGATGAGCCCTCGGCTCTGCAACGTTTGCGGACGATCTTGTCCAAAAAAGAATTCGGATGGCTACCCCTCAACGAAAATCAACACGTATCTTCTATGAAGCACCAGCGGTTACTCGAGATCTACAAGCACGAGACCTGCTGGGTCGTCCAGGTACTGCGTACCGACTGGAGCCCGCTCCAATACCGTCTATTATTTTCGAACGAAAAAAACATACAGCAATGAGACTATTCTTATCTATCGTTAGTTTGTCACTGATACTTACTGCCTGTCTAAGAGCAGAGGATATCTTGACAGAACAAGAGGTAAAGGCCGTGATGGATCAATTTGATAAAGGATGGAAAGAAAAAAAACCCGCATTGGTCGATTCTGCCCTCTCTACGCATTACCTCTACTTTACACAATCGGGTAAAACCTTTTCGCGCTCGGCACTTATTGCCACGGCCGGCTCGGATAGCTATGAACTTCAAGACATGTCTCGCGAACAGCTCTCCATTCAAATTGACGGAAATGCTGCAGTGGTCAATACCGTATGGAGTGGTAAAGGGATGTACCATGGCGAGAGTTTCGACGATAAACAGCGCTGCAGTGTTACGATTGTAAAGCACCGCGGCAAAGTCAAGATCTTATCGGAACATTGCACCCCAATTCGGTAATCGATCTGTTTACAGCAATTTCCGTTTTACCTTCTACCTTTGCACCTCAATAGTATCGTATGCGTATCAATACCCTTTTATACTCCTTGCTTTGCTTGCTTTTCGTTACGAATGCCATGGCACAAAATACCTCACAGTCGATTGCTTCGAAGCCCCCCCGCCCTCGGTTGGTGGTCGGGCTGGTTTTGGACCAGATGCGGTGGGACTATTTGTACCGGTATGCCGATCGCTTTAGCGAAAAGGGAGGCTTTAAACGCATGCTCGAAGAGGGAAATAGTTGTGAACAAACGTTGATCCCCTACACCCCTACTGTAACGGCTTGTGGTCACAGTACGGTCTATACCGGAACGGTACCCGCCATCAGTGGCATTACCGGCAATGCCTGGTGGGACAGCCAGCTGAGAAAAACGATCTATTGCACAGAAGACAAAACAGTGAGCACCGTAGGCAGCACCAGTTCGCAAGGGAAGATGAGCCCAAAGAATATGCTGGTTACAAGTATTGCCGATGAGCTGCGGGTGGCCACTAACTTTCAGTCAAAAGTAATTGGCGTGGCGATCAAAGACAGAGGTGCCATCTTGCCAGCCGGACACAGCGCCAATGGGGCCTATTGGTACGATAATAGTACCGGCAACTGGATCACATCCACCTACTATACGAAAGAGCTGCCTGCCTGGGCGCAAACGTTTAACGAAAGAAAGATCGCTGATTCTTTTTATACCCTGGGGTGGTCCTTACTATATCCTGCTGCCAGCTATAAGGCCAGCACTGCCGATAATAAGTTATACGAGAATAGAGTATTTGGAGAGGCCTTTCCTTACGACCTTAAAAAGTACATCGGAAAAGATTACGGTAAGATCAACACCACTTCGATGGGCAACGACATGACGCTTGCCATTGCCAAGGCGGCCCTGCTGGGAGAATCGCTGGGTCGAGATGAAGTGACCGATCTGCTGGCGATCAGCTTCTCCTCTCCCGATTACATCGGTCATAGTTTTGGACCGAACTCAGTAGAGGCCGAAGATGCCATGTTGCGAATAGACCTGGCCCTGGGCCAATTCTTTGACTGGCTAGACCGACAGGTTGGCAAAGGCCTTTACACCGTGTTTCTGACAGCCGATCATGGAGCTGCACATGTTCCCGAATTTAACCAAGAGAACAAATTACCCGGCGGCAGGGTCTTTATGGGAAAGATCATTGACAGACTCAATAGCGATCTTGAAAAGATGTACCGATTAAAAAAGCTGATCGTGAGCGACGACAATTATCAACTTCATCTAGATCACGCGCAATTAGATTCGGCGGGTGTTCGCGCCGATGAGGTGGTGGGATGGCTCCAAAAAGAAATGATGAAAGAACCCGGCATCGATCGTGCCTTTTCAGTCAAAGAAATAAATACGGTACCATTGCCCGCCACCATAAGAAAGATGCTCAATAACGGGTATCACCCCAATCGCAGCGGCGACCTGCAGATCATCTTAAAACCCGGATACATCGACGCCTATGGCAATACAGGTACTACGCATGGACTTTGGAATCCCTACGACTCGCATATCCCCTTACTATGGTATGGCTGGGGCATTAAAAAAGGAACCACGCAACGTGAGGTATACATGACCGATATTGCGCCCACGTTGGCAGCGCTGTTACATATACAAATGCCCAGTGGAAACATAGGCACTGTAATTGCCGAAGTCTTAAAATAAATAACATGGAGCTGACCGAACAATTCGAGCAAGCCGTTGCAACAACCAAGCAGCTAACGGAGCGCCCCTCTAATGAAACGTTGCTGCAACTATACTCCCTCTATAAGCAAGCTACCGAAGGAGACAATGCGCAAGAACCGCCTTCTAATCCATTTGATTTCGTAGCCCGGGCCAAACACGATGCCTGGTCTGGGTTGCGGGGTAAGCCTTCGACGGAATGCATGCAAGAATACATAGCGATCGTAGAGAAATTGCAAAAAGCCTGAGGCTTTCGACGGAAGCTGCTCTCAATGTAAGGACTAGCTCTTACAAAGAGAGTTTACGATTGCGGTAAATTCCGAAGCCACCAGTGACGCCCCTCCCACCAAAGCGCCATCTACATCGGGGCAGGCAAAGAGTTCGTCCGCGTTGGATGCTTTTACACTCCCCCCGTACAAGATGGGTATTTGCCCGGCCAAGTCCTGACCATACTGTCCGGCCAACACCCGGCGAATATGCTGGTGCATATCTTGTGCCTGTGCACTGCTGGCCGTTCTTCCCGTACCGATGGCCCAGATCGGCTCGTACGCAACAACAGCTTGACCAATCTGCTCAGCGGAGAGCACAAAAAGGGATTCTTGCAATTGTCGGGTCACATACTCGTTCTGTTGTTCCTGATCGCGAATGGCCAGAGGCTCTCCGCAACAAAAGATGGGGCGAATCTTATTTTCTATACAACGCATTACTTTATGGGCCAACATAGCGTTGCTCTCTGCATTATATTCCCTTCGCTCGCTGTGTCCGACCAGGCAATAAGCGATATTCATCGAAGCCAGCATGGTCGCAGACACTTCACCTGTGTAGGCACCTGTTTCCAAATGATGGCAATTCTGAGCAGCCACACTATATCCCGCACTTTTCTGTAGCAGGGAGCTTACCGAATTAAGGTAAGGATAGGGAACAGCCAAGATAACCTGGTGCGAATCTTGTACCGAAGGGGCGGCCTCCAATAAGGCTTGCACCAAGTCATTTGCTTGTTGCCAGGTAAGATTCATTTTCCAGTTGGCCGCGGCAATTTTTTTTCGCATAGTGAGATCAGTATTTTTTATAGATTGTCTTGATGATTTTCTCTTCGTAGTCAGAGAGCGCCTGCCCCTTAAATTGCTTCCATCGTCTAACGGACGCTAACAGCTTAGGCAGCTCGTAGCGATCGACGCCTTCTTGGCCCCAAGAGAAACAGGGAATATAGGCAGGCGTCAATCCCTGCCCCATCACATTGCACCCTACTCCAACTACGGTGCCAGTATTGATCGACGTGTTGATGGCCGTCTGCGAATAGTCTCCCATCATCACCCCGCATTTTTGCCCAACTTCTTTTTGACCCTGTAAGGTCCACACTTTTACCGGCGCTCCGTTGTTCTTGATATTAGAGTTGGTGGTACCGGCGCCGAGATTACACCACTGCCCGATAACGGCATCCCCCAAATAACCATCGTGTGCTTTATTACTGTACCCCTGCAACACACTATTCTTGATCTCACCGCCCACGATGCAATAAGGGCCTATGGTAGTAGCGCCATAGAGCCGGGCTCCCATCTTTACGCAAGCGCCCTCTCCAATAAAGAGTGGACCTCTCAACAAAGAACCCTCCATAATGATGGCCCTCTTGGCAATATAGACCGGCCCGTCTTGGGTATTGATGATGGCAGCGTTGATGGAGGCCCCTTTTTCAATAAATAGTTTACCGCCGCCAATTATGCGTGTACCCTTGGGCACGGGGGCCGACTTTTTTCGTGCCGTCAGCAATTTAAAATCTTCTTGCAACGCCCATGCATTGTGCTGAACGATATGCCAGGGGTAGATAATAGAGCGAACCTCTTCACTAAAGGTCACGCTTCGCAGCATCTTGACCTTGTGCGCACTGACTACCTGCTCTTGTGAGACACAATACGCGATAGCACTGCCATTTGCATCGAGCAAGCAATCGCCATTTTGCAACGACTTGATGGCTTTGCACAATGCGGGAGTGGGTAAGATATTCCCATGAAGCAACCACCAGGAATCACTTGCACGCATCTGATCGAAGTCGACATGACACTCGCTGTCTTTGTAATTATGCTGCTTTTTATCGACCGAGGCGCACCCCAACATCCTCTCCCACTTTTCTCGTATCGTCAATATGCCCACCCTGATATCTTGCATGGAGCGACACAGGGTAAACGGAAAAAGAAGTTCCGGCTGGCAAAACTCTTCGGTAAAAACAATTTGCTGCTTGGGCATAGAAGGCATAAAAGTAAAAAAAACGCCCCGACAAATCGAGGCGTTACAAATGCAAAGAAGCCACCACTCAGGGGCCTATTACTTTTTGGCGTATTTCTTTTTGAACTTGTCGATACGACCGGCCGTATCTACCAGCATGTTCTTACCGGTAAAGAATGGGTGAGACATGTTGGAGATCTCGAGCTTGATTAGAGGATACTCATTACCATCTTCCCACTTGACCGTCTCTTTCGAAGCAGCCGTGGAGCGGCTTAAAAATGAGTGTCCGTTACTCATGTCCTTGAACACTACCATACGATAGCTTTCGGGATGGATTCCTTTTTTCATAATAATATGATTTTTAAGGTCTTACGGATTTTGCCGTAAAGATTATAAAATAATGGAGGGCAAAGGTAAGCAAGCGCGCCTTGCGCACCAAATCAATCGCGCATGTTAACATACTGCAAGGGCACCCCCAAGGAGGCCGTTTTACAGCATTGGATTACGGCTTGCAGGTCATCGATCTTTTTACCGGTAACGCGTACCAGATCGTCATTGATGGAGGCCTGTACTTTAAGTCCCGAGTCTTTAATGAGCTTAACGATCTTCTTGGCATCTTCTTGCGCCAGTCCGTTTCTGACTTTGACCTCCTTTCTCCAGACCTTGCCTTGCTGACTACCCTCCTTGGCCGTATCGAAGGCCTCGGGTGCGATGCCCTGTTTGTGAGCCCGGTTGATGAGCACATCGAGCAACTGACGCATCTTCATATCATCATCGGTCTCGAGTTTTATTTGAAACGTCTTTTTATCGAGATCAATAAGCACATGCGAACCCTTAAAATCAAAGCGATTGGTGATCTCGCGCTGGGTAACATTGACCGCGTTGTCGAGCGCCTGGGCATCGACCTTGCTGACGATATCGAAAGAAGGCATAGGAGAGTGATTTTGTGCAAAGATAGCGGCTAAAAACGCCCAAAACCGAAGAGGGCTTGTTAACTTGCAGCAATGAGCACGCCCTTTATTGATTACCGATCGGATACCGTAACCCGACCCACCCCTGCCATGCGAGAGGCCATGGCAGCAGCCCCTCTTGGCGATGATGTATTTGGAGAGGACCCCTCGATCAACCAGCTCGAAGAAAAATGCGCCCTTTTGTTTGGAATGGAGGCAGCCGTCTTTTGCCCTTCGGGAACCATGACCAACCAGATCGCCATTAAATGTCATACACAGCCCGGAGACGAAGTGATCTGCGAAGAGAACTCCCACATCTATCAATACGAGGGGGGTGGTATCGCCTTTAATGCAGGCGCCTCTGTTAAGTTACTGTCGGGCGATCGCGGACGCATCACCGCCGCACAGGTAGCGGATGCCATTCAACCCGATGATGTGCACCGCCCGGTCAGCCGGCTGGTCTCGCTAGAAAACACCAGTAACCGCGGTGGTGGCTGTTGCTACGATTTCGAAAATATAGTTGCCATCAAAGAACTGTGCCAAGAAAAAGGATTGGCGCTACATCTCGATGGGGCTCGCGTGTGGAATGCCATCGTTGCCAAGCAAGAAGATTATCGCAAGTATGGAAACACCTTTGACAGTATTTCGGTTTGCCTCAGCAAGAGTCTGGGCTGTCCGGTAGGCAGCGTGTTGCTCGGAAGCCGCTCCTTTATAAAAAAAGCCCGCCGCATTCGTAAGGTCTTTGGAGGGGGCATGAGACAGGCCGGTTCACTGGCAGCCGCCGGAATCTATGCCCTGGACCATCATATAGAGAGGTTGCAGCAAGATCATGTGCATGCGCGCCTGTTAGGGGATTGTTTGCAAACAAGATCGTTCGTAAAGATGTTGCTACCCGTCGAGACCAATATCATCATCTTTGAATTACAACCTGGACAGTCGGCTCCGGCATTGGTTGCCGCCCTTAAAGAAAAAGGGGTACTGGGATATGCCATTAGTCCGGTTCGGGTCAGGCTGGTCACCCATCTTGACATCAGCGAGTCTGCCATTCAAAAAACCATAGATATTTTCAATTCGTTATAGTGCCATGCTAGCCACCATCAACCCCACCAAGACCAAGGCCTGGAAGCAACTGAAGCAACACTACGCCCGCCAAAAGAAGGTCACGCTGCAAGAACTCTTTGCTGCCGATCCTGACCGATTTAAAAAGTTTTCGGCCTGCGCCAAAGAATTGGTCATTGATTACTCCAAAAATCACATTACCGAAGAGACGCTCTCGCTTCTATTGAAGCTGGCGCGCGAATGCAAACTGCCCGAGGCCATAGAGCAACAATTTGCCGGCCAACCCATCAACGAAACCGAGCAACGGGCCGTCTTGCACACGGCGCTGCGCAATTTCTCGACGCAACCAAT
>JBILFN010000017.1:0-22101 GCA_044351575.1 Chitinophagaceae bacterium | reverse complement strand
ATCTATAAATGGCAACAAACCAAACCAACGGAGTCGGTCGTCGTAAAGAAGCCGTAACCCGTGTTTTCATTTCTAAAGGAGATGGAAAGATCACTGTCAACGACAAGGATTATAAAAATTATTTCTCTCTGGTGTATTTGCAAAACCAGGTAGAGCGTCCGCTTAAGACCGTAGAGGCGACCGGCAAGTACGATATCAAGATCAATGCCGATGGTGGTGGTGTCAAAGGACAAGCCGAGGCTGCCATGCTGGGTATTGCCCGCGTACTGGTCGAGCTGAATCCGGAATTTCGTCCGGCACTGAAGGCTGCCGGCCTGCTCAAGCGCGATCCCCGTTCGGTGGAGCGTAAGAAGTTCGGTCACAAGAAAGCCCGTCGCAGTTACCAGTTCTCTAAACGTTAATCGACCCCCATCATTAATAAAGTATTTTACCTACCATGGAAAACAATACATCCTTACAACAGCAACTTCTGGACGCCGGTGTACACTTTGGTCACCTCAAAAAGAAGTGGAATCCCAAGATGCTTCCCTACATCTTCGCCGAGAAGAAAGGTATTCACATCATCGATCTAAACAAGACCGTTGAGTGCATGCAAGAGTCGGCCGCTGCCTTAAAGCAGATCGCCCGCAGCGGTAAGAAGATCCTTTTTGTCGGTACCAAGAAGCAAGCCAAAGACATCGTTACCGAATGTGCCAAGCGCGTTAACATGCCCTATGTAACCGAGCGTTGGTTAGGTGGTATGCTGACCAATTTCAATACCGTTCGCAAGAGCGTCAAGAAAATGCAGAGCATCGAAAAAATGTTGGGCGATGGTTCTTTCGACAGCATCACCAAGAAAGAGCGTTTGACCTTAAGTCGCGACAAGGACAAGATGGAAAAAGTGTTGGGCGGTATCGCTCAGCTGGGTCGTGTACCCGCCGCTTTGTTCATCGTCGATATCGGACACGAGCATATTGCCTTGGCCGAAGCCAAGCGTTTGGGTATTGCCACCTTCGGTATGGTCGATACCAATTGTGATCCTAACAAGGTAGACTTTGCCATTCCTGCCAACGATGATGCTACCAAATCGATCACCGTACTGGTCAACTACATCACCGCTGCCATTGCAGAGGGATTAGCCGAGAGACAAGCGGCCAAAGAGGACGAGGTAGAAGAAATGACCGATGACGAGAAAGAAAGAAGAGCCGCCAAGCTGTTGGCCGAGGCCGAAGCAGAGGGAGGCCGTGGAGCCGGTCGCAGAGGAGCAGGGGGTGGTACCCGCCGTCGTACCAGTGCCGGAAGTTCGAGCCGTGGACCCGGTGGTGCCCGTCGTTAATTTTTTAATATTATAAAACTAGTTATGAGTACCGTAATGATCAGTGCACAAGACATCAATAAACTTCGTCAGGCCACCGGTGCAGGCATGATGGACTGCCGCAAGGCCCTGACAGAAACCAATGGAGATTTTGAGGCTGCCATTGACTGGCTTCGCAAGCAAGGTCAAAAAGTAGCTGCCAAGCGTAGCGATCGCGAGGCCAAAGAGGGCGTCGTTATTGCACAGACCACTGCCGACAACAAAGCTGGTATTGTGGTTTGCGTAAGCTGTGAGACCGATTTCGTATCGAAGAACGCCGACTTTATTGCCTTTGCCAAGAGCATAGCCGATGCCGCTATTGCCAATAACGTTACCACCCTCGATCAGTTGATGGGTGTTTCTATCGGTAATCTGACCGTAGCAGCCATGGTCGATGAGAAACTGGCTACCATTGGAGAAAAGATCGGTGTTACTAAATTCGAGCGTATCGATGCCCCTTATGTAGCCTCTTACATCCATGGAGCTTATCGTATCGGTGTATTGGTAGGTCTCGACAAAGAGGCTGCCGAGGCCGGAAAAGACGTGGCCATGCAAATTGCCGCTCTTAACCCCGTAGCCGTGGATGCCGCTGCCGTACCTGCCGATGTGATTGCCCGCGAAAAGGATATTATCCTCGAGCTTATGAAGCAAGACCCCAAGATGGCCGGTAAGCCCGAAGAAATGCTCAATAAGATCGTAGACGGTAAAATGGGTGCTTTCTTTAAGGAGCAGACCTTAACGGCGCAAGCCTTTGTTAAGGACAGCAGCAAATCGGTGGGCGATTACCTGCGTGAGTCAGGTAATGTTACCGTGAGCGCCTTTAAGCGGGTCGCCCTGGGTTAATTCGATCCAATTAAAACTTATATAAGCGTCAGATCTTTTCTGACGCTTTTTTTATGGCTTGTCAAAAAGTGTATCTTCGTTTTTTACAACCCAGCTGCTCATGTTACCCAAGTACAAACGCATCTTATTGAAGCTTTCGGGCGAGGCCCTGATGGGCGATAAAAGTTTTGGATTCGATAATGATGTGATCGCCCAGTATGCCCGTGATATCAAATCGATCACTGACATGGGTGTTCAGGTAGCCATTGTGATCGGAGGCGGCAATATTTACCGGGGTATGAACGAGCAAGAGACCGGCATTGAGCGGGCCCATGGGGATTATATGGGAATGCTGGCAACTGTAATCAACGGAATGGCCCTACAGGCCGGACTGGAGAAGATCGGGGTATACACCCGTTTGCAAAGTGCTATTAAAATGGAGCAGATCGCAGAGCCCTATATTCGAAGAAGAGCCATTCGGCATTTACAAAAAGGCCGTGTAGTGATTTTTGGGGCAGGTACCGGTAATCCTTATTTTACTACCGATACGGCAGGGTCGTTGCGCGCTATCGAGATCGGGGCCGATGTGATATTAAAAGGTACAAGGGTAGACGGTATCTATACCGCCGATCCCGAGAAGGATCCCAAGGCTACCAAGTACAACAAGATCAGTTTTCAGGACTGTCTTAGTCAAAACTTAAAGGTGATGGATATGACCGCCTTTACGTTGTGCATGGAAAATAAGCTACCCATAATCGTATTCAACATGAACGAAGCCGATAACCTGCGTCGCGTGGTTACCGGAGAAAAAGTGGGTACGCTGGTCGTTTAACTCGACTTTTTAGCAGCAGCTTTCTTGGTCGTTGTTTTTTTTGCTGGGCGGCTCTTGCCAAATGAACCCTTGAAACGCTTTCCCTTTGCTGTTTTTTTATCTCCTCTTCCCATGGTATTTATTTTTTTAGTGTACGATTAGATTCTTTCTGCTAGTTCTTTGCCGGCTTTAAAGCGGGCTACTTTCTTGGCCTTGATCTTTATGGTTTCTCCGGTCTTTGGATTACGACCATTGCGGGCCGATCGTTTTGAAACCGAAAAGGTACCAAAGCCGACCAGGGTTACTTTACCACCTCCTTTGAGCGTTTTGGTGATGGCCTCGGTCAGTACATCAATGGCCGCATTGGCCTGGGTTTTGGTGATGCCTGTCTCGTCGGCAACTTTGGTAATGAGATCAGCTTTGTTCATGGAGCAATTTTGGTGTAGTGTAAAGAGCGACAAATTTAGCCGCTTTTTCATAGTAGAAAAATAAAAACTTGCTTTTGCACGACTAATCCACAATTTGCATCAGTGTACGAAAGGCAATAAAGTTTTCTCCCCACTTATCGAGGCCTTTCTGGCGCATTCCCGGCGCAAATTCAGCCAAATAGCGCTCGTAATCCCCTCGGTAAAGGGCATGGTACTGCACGGCATAGGTGGCCCCCTCCTCGTCGGTATTCTCCAACAATTGTAAGATGGTAGCCTTATCGAAACACCCGGTGGCGATCATTTCGGGAATATGCTCTTCTCGCAGCCAGCGAAGCCATTCAGCGGCGATCGAATGGGCTACTTTGATGGTTACATTGTAGATATACATGGGGCTTATTTTTTTAGACGCAGATACACCGGGCAGTGGTCCGAATGCTTTACATCGGGCAGTATATCGGCATCCACCAGCTTCGCAGCCAGAGATTTAGTTACGTTGATGTAGTCAATGCGCCACCCTTTGTTTTGTAAACGCACCGATGGAAAACGCTGGCTCCACCAACTATAGCGATGCGGTTCCGGGTGAAATACGCGAAAGGTGTCGATCCAACCCGTTTCAAAAAAGCGTGTCATCCACTCTCGTTCGGCCGGCTGAAAGCCCGAGGAGTTTTTATTCCCCTTTGGATCATGGATGTCCATTTCGGTATGAGCAATATTGTAATCACCGCACAAGATCAGATGCGGATTCTTTTTCTCTACTTTTTTTAACCAGCGTAAACATTCATCGAGCCACTCGTATTTAAAGGCCTGTCTCTCGTCTCCCGAGGTACCGCTGGGAAAATAGGCATTGATCAGGCGAATTTTTCCAAAGTCCAACTGAATTACCCTTCCCTCCTGGTCGCTGGGGCCATGTCCGTTTCCATATTCTACCCGGTCGGGTTTGATCTTGGTAAATACGGCTACGCCGCTGTACCCCTTTTTCTCGGCACTAAACCAGTAGTCGCTAAACCCCAGTTGATGAAGCGGAGTCAGGTCTACGTCTTCGGCCCGCGCCTTGGTCTCTTGCAAACAAATAATATCGGCCGGATCGGTGGCCAGCCACTCCCAAAATCCTTTCTTGATAGCCGCTCGCAGACCATTAACATTATAGGAGATAATTCGCATGTGCACAGATGCCCGAAAAGCCGGAATTTTGTAGTCCGCTTCGTTGGACGCTTGGCAATTTACAGCATTAACCTCTTAAAACGAGTACACATGAGCACATCGCATCCTTCTTCGTTACATGGCAGACTTATTCCATCGGCACACCCGGTCTATCTCGAAGGCCCCAAGAGCAGAGGCTACGAGTTATTGTTTGCCTGGCGGGTCTTTAAACAATTCATAAAAGGATTCAGAACCCTTCACTTTGCAGGCCCCTGTATCACCGTCTTTGGATCGGCCCGTTTTACCGAGGAGCATCCGTACTATAGGCAAGCGCGCGAATTCGGACAACGGATCGCGGCGCTGGGAATGACTACCCTGACCGGTGGAGGACCGGGTATTATGGAAGCCGCCAACCGAGGTGCCTACGAGAACAATGGACAGTCGGTGGGCTGCAATATCGTATTGCCGTTCGAGCAAAAGGAGAATCCCTACCTGCATTATTCAGTCACCTTCGAGCACTTTTTTGTACGAAAGGTCTTATTGGTAAAGTACTCCTATGCTTTTATCATTATGCCCGGCGGGTTTGGCACCATGGACGAACTCTTCGAAACGCTTACGCTGGTACAGACCAATACCATCTCTCAATTTCCGATCATCTTGTTTGGCAAATCATTTTACCAACCGCTAATGAACACGATCGATAAGATGCTCGAAGAAAAAACCATTTCCGCTACCGATCTCGAGCTACTGCTATTTACCGATAGCGTAGACGAGGCCATGGCGCATATTCAAAAGTATATTCGAAGTAACTACCAGGTAAAGGCGCGTAAGAGAAAATGGTGGTTATTCGAGAAGCGATGAGCCTGAATTCAATTATGTTTGCAGAATAAACATAGTGTATGCAACTATCGGGTGTAGATGTTCTTGGTTATGTAGCGGGTCTAATTACCGCATTTACTTTTTTGCCACAGGTTCTTAAGACCTGGAAGACCAAGTCGTCCAAAGATGTATCGTTGGCGATGTTCCTGATCGCTCTGACCAATCAAATTCTATGGCTGGCCTTCGGCATCTTGCGGGCCGACCCCGTCATTATCATTACCAATGCGGTAATGCTGCTGATGACCAGTCTGATGATCATCCTTAAGCTCAAGTATAATCATAGCTAATGTTCATCGACACCATTATCTGGGACCTGGGTGGCGTGTTGGTCGACTGGAGTCCGTTGTATGTATACGATGATGATTATTTTCCGGATCTGGCCGACCGCGATTATTTCTTCGAACATATCTGCACGGCCGATTGGAACGAACGACAAGATGCAGGCTATTCTTTGCAACTGGCAACCGAAGAAAAGTTAAGGGAGTTTCCTGATCTGCGCTGGCGGCAGCCCATTCTTGATTTTTACGGCCGCTGGACAGAGATGCTGCGAGGTCCGCTGACCGAAACCGTAACCTTGTTCGATCAACTTCGTTCAAAAGATAATTATCGGTTTTATGCTCTTACCAACTGGAGCGCCGAGAACTTTCCGATCGCGCTGCAGCGATTCGATTTCTTGCATTGGTTCAACGGAAGATTGGTGAGCGGCGAAGAAGGTACCCGTAAACCCTTTCCGGAATTTTATCGGTTGCTGTTCGATCGCTACCAGGTCGATCCTGCCCGTGCCCTGTTCATAGACGATAACCTGCGTAACATTAAGGCTGCCGAAGCCATGGGAATCTCGGGCATTCATTTTATCTCGGCTGCCGACCTGCAAAAACAATTGACCCAACGGGGGTTATTATAATTTGCGGCATGCCCTGCAACGGAACTTTTTAAATGACGTGCGTTATTCTAAAACGGGGCGCAGCCATTTTTCGGCTTCTTCGATACTCATCCCTTTTCGCTTGGCATAGGCCTGCAATTGATCACGATCGATCTTGCCCAGCCCAAAATAATGACTGCCGGGATGTGCAAAGTACCATCCACAGACAGAGGCTGGGGGGTTCATGGCCAAACTTTCCGTAAGGGTGATGCCGATCGTTTCGGTGGCTTGCAGCAACGAAAAGAGTTTTAGTTTCTCGGTATGATCGGGGCAGGCCGGATAGCCCGGTGCCGGACGAATGCCTTGGTATTTTTCTGTGATCAGTTCCTCGTTACTCAATGCCTCATCTTTGGCATAACCCCAGTATTCTTTGCGCACTTGCTCGTGCAGGCACTCTGCAAAAGCTTCTACAAAGCGATCGGCCAAGATCTGAACCAAAATCTTGTTGTATTCATCTTGTTCGGCCGCGTAGCGATCGATATATGTTTTGGCACCGTGAATGGTAACGGCAAAAGATCCCATAAAGTCGGTACCCAGTTCGGCCGGACAAATAAAATCGGCCAGCGAAAAGTTAGGTTGTCCAACGGCTTTCTTCAGTTGTTGGCGCAGTGACTCGATCTTGACCTCTCCATTTTCGGTTTGCAGCGTAATCGTATCGGCATTATCGCTGGTAGCCGGCCAAAAACCGATCACTCCGTCGGCCTGAAACCAATTTTCATCGATGATCTTCTTGAGCAGCACGTTCGCATCGTTGAAGAGACGCGTGGCCTCATTTCCAAAGATGGGATCTGTGAGCACCGCCGGATAGCGACCCGGCATTTCCCAGGCAATAAAGAAGGGCCCCCAGTCAATGTAGCGCGCCAGCGTAGCCAGATCGTAATTCTTTAGCACCTTGGTGCCTGTAAACGACGGGGAAACCGGGCGGTAGTTTTTCCAGTCAAAATACTCTTTGGACACCACGGCATCCGCATAGGAGATCAGGTTCTTTTTTCCTTTGTTCAAAAACTGTTGCTGCAATCCTGCGTATTCGATTTGCGTTTGCTGCAGCAATTCTTTCTTGTGCTCTTTGTTAAGCAAGGAACTTACTACGGTAACGCTACGCGATGCATCGAGTACATGTAAGACGCCATGTTCATATTGCGGGGCGATCTTTACCGCAGTATGCATGCGCGATGTGGTAGCCCCTCCAATAAGCAACGGTTGCTTCATACCCCTTCTTTTCATTTCGTGGGCCACGTGTACCATCTCGTCGAGCGAGGGGGTAATCAATCCGCTCAAACCGATGATGTCTGCCTTTTCTTGCTCTGCCTTATCCAAGATCTTATCGGCGGGTACCATCACGCCCATGTCAATGATCTCATAGCCATTACAGCCAAGTACAACACCTACTATATTTTTTCCGATATCATGTACATCTCCCTTTACGGTAGCCAGCAGCACCTTGGGCGCACTTCCCTGGCTGGCCAGCGGATTATTCTTTTTTTCTTCTTCAATGAAGGGCGTTAGCCACGCGACACTTTTTTTCATCACCCGGGCACTCTTGACTACCTGCGGCAAGAACATCTTGCCCGCGCCGAACAGATCGCCCACCACGTTCATGCCGGCCATCAGCGGCCCCTCGATTACATCGAGCGGTCGGGGATATTTTTGTCTGGCCTCTTCTGTGTCGGTATCAATATGCTCGGTAATGCCATTGATCAAGGCATGTTTGAGGCGTTCTTCGACAGAGGCCGATCGCCAAGCCTCGTTTTTTTCTTCGGCCTTGTCCTTGGCTTTTACGGTCTCGGCAAAGGTGATCAGTTTTTCGGTGGCCTCGTTATTGTCGTTATTTCTGTTCAAAATAACATCTTCGCAAAGTTGGCGTAGCGTGGGTTCGATCTCGTCGTATACTGCCAACTGTCCGGCATTGACGATCCCCATATCCATACCCGCCTTAATGGCATGGAATAGAAATACGGCATGCATCGCTTCGCGTACCGGTTCATTGCCCCGAAACGAAAACGAAAGATTGCTGACCCCGCCACTCACTTTGGTCAGTGGCATCTTTTTTTTGATAAGCCGGGTGGCCTCAATAAAATCAACACCATAGTTATTGTGCTCCTCCAGTCCGGTGGCAACGGCAAAGATGTTCGGGTCAAAGATGATGTCTTGTGGATCGTAGCCTAATTGACTGGTCAGTAAAGTGTAGGCGCGCTCCGAGATATCCACCTTTCGTTGCATGGTATCGGCCTGTCCTTTTTCGTCGAAGGCCATCACAATTACCGCGGCACCGAAACGCTGACAGATCTCGGCTTGTTGCAAGAATTTTTCTTCGCCCTCTTTCAGTGAGATCGAATTGACGATACATTTTCCCTGTACACATTTTAAGCCGGCCTCGATGATCTCGAACTTCGAGCTGTCGATCATTAGAGGAATACGGGCAATATCGGGTTCGCTCTGCAGCAGGTTCAAAAAAGTGGTCATGGCCGCTACACCATCCAATAGGGCATCGTCCATGTTTACGTCGAGGATCTGCGCCCCATTCTCTACCTGCTGGCGGGCTACGCTCAGGGCCTCTTCGTACTTGTTTTCTCTAATAAGGCGAGCGAATTTCTTCGAGCCGGTCACATTGGTGCGTTCACCGACATTCACAAAATTCGTCTCGGGGCGAACCACCAGCGGTTCTAGCCCGGACAGTCGTAGAAAAGGAAAAATCGATACAGGTTCTTGCATAATGCAGTATTGATTGAAGCAGTGTTGGGTTATGTGGTGGCAGGAATACTTTCTTCGATGCGGGGCAAGGGGCGGGGGGTTAGTCCCTTTACGTGCTCGGCAATGTGCCGAATATGATCGGGGGTTGTACCGCAGCAGCCTCCGACAATATTTACAAATCCTTCGCGGGCCCATTCTTCGAGGTAATGTCCCGTATCTTCCGGGCGTTCATCGTATTCGCCCATCGCATTCGGGAGTCCCGCATTGGGGTACGCCGATACATAGCAACTGGCCAGTTGAGAGAGTTCTTCGATATGTGGTCGCATTTCTTTTGCCCCCAACGCACAGTTAAGACCAACGCTCAGTGGGCGGGCATGCATCACAGAGGTATAAAAAGCTTCGAGCGTTTGTCCGCTAAGGGTGCGTCCCGAGGCATCGGTGATGGTGCCGCTGATCATGATCGGAAGCGGCTCACGCTGCTGGTCATGAAAATATTTTTTAATAGCGTAGATCGCTCCTTTGGCATTGAGCGTATCAAAGATGGTCTCGATCAGCAAGAGATCTACGCCTCCTTCTACCAATCCGGCTACTTGTTCATAGTAAGCGGCCACGACCTCATCGAACGTAACGGCCCTAAAGCCCGGGTTATTGACATCGGGTGACAATGAAAGTGTCTTATTGAGCGGGCCAAAGGCACCGGCTACCCACGCGGTCTTACCCGATCTTTTGATCGCTTCGCGGGCGCAGCGGGCTGCAGCGATATTGAGTTCTTTGGCCAATGATTGCATCTCATAATCGGCCATTGCAATGGTAGTGCTACTGAACGTGTTGGTCTCGATAATATCGGCCCCTGCCTCTAGGTATTGCTGGTGTATGCCAATGATTATTTCGGGCTGGGTAATATTGAGCAGGTCGTTGTTCCCTTTAACGTCACAAGGCCAATCCTTAAAGCGTTCTCCCCGGTAATCTTCTTCGTTAAGCTTGTGTCGCTGGATCATAGTGCCCATGGCACCATCGATCACCAAAATGCGTTGTTGCAGACTCTCTTCGATTCTTTTCATGGCGGGTAGCATTTTAATTACTGCTACGACCGGACTGTCTTTGTTCGTGGGTAAAATCTGATAAACGAGAGGAAACTATAAAAGTTCCTTGCCGTTTATTAGTTCTGTTAGGGAGAGGCCGAACAATAAACAAATCCGCCCGTAAGAGGTGCAAATTTACAATAGATCGCCTAATTCACCAAGTATAGGGGTATCGGCTTATAAACCACTGATATATCGATCGAGGGGCAGTCGGTTTTGCAGGCTGCGGGCCAGCGTCATTTCGTCGGTGTACTCCAGTTCGCCGCCAAATGCTACCCCTCGGGCAATGGTACTGATCTTGACAGGGGTATCCTTTAGTTTTTTCTGGATGTAATACACAGTGGTATCTCCTTGTATGGTGGGGTTGAGAGCAAAGATCAATTCTTCGATACCCTCCTGCCGAACCCTTTCGATCAGGGCATTAATGGTGAGCTGATCGGGCCCAATTCCATCCAGTGGAGAGATGATGCCTCCTAAGACATGATAGAGACCATTGTATTGTTGGGTGTTCTCGACCGCGATCAATTCGCGGATACTTTCGACCACACAAAGCATTCCCTTTTTTCGAGAAGAATTCGAGCAGATGGTGCAACTCTCCGCATCGGCAATGTTGCCGCAACGCTTGCAGGTTTTGATCTCGCGCCGCAAGGTTGCGATCACTTCGCTGAACTGATAGACCTCTTCGGCCGGTTGCTTAAGCAGGTGCAATACCAATCGCAGGGCGGTCTTTTTACCGATCCCCGGCAGGGCGGCAAAGGCATTGACGGCATTGTCGAGTAAGACGGAAGGCAGCTGCATGCAACAAAGATAGGGCTTGCGCTAACGGTCATTTACCTCAATCTCGTATTCGTTGGTCCAACCCGGTTTTATGCTGATCTTTTTATCGAGGGAGCTTACCCGTTCGGGCTGGCGGCGAGCGCCAAAGAACTGTCCGGTATCCCAGCGACCATTTCCATTGGCATCATACAAGATCCGAAGCTGGTAATCGCCCGGCACGAACAGGTCGTCGGTAAACTCAGCCTTGATCAGTGCTGCCTGTCGGACCAATTTTTCGTTCTGCGTCCATTGCAGTACCGGCTTACGCTGCAGGTCTAAGCCTCTCAATCGTATCCTTACTTTTCCGTAGTCGGTCTTTCGTTTGGTCGTAAAGTCGAGCGTATCGGTCTTAAGCAATGTTTTTCCGCTCGAGTCACTAAAGGCCCCTTTTGTAAGAATAAGGTGATAGCGAGTTCCTTCGAGCCAGTTGGGTTGTATCCGTATCGTCTTTTGGGTGCTATCTATGGTAATGGCAACGCTGTCGACCGGTGTGTAGAGCGAGTCTGAGAAGAGTCTGATGCAGCTATCACTCCATGAGCGCAAGGGACTCTCAAATAAAAGTAGAAGGGGCTGCAATATATCTTGTTGATTATTGCTGAGTGTGGTTTGATAGCGAATGCGCTTGTCCGTATCGGGCTTTGATTTCGACTTGTCGACGGCCGGTTCGGGGATGTTCACGGCCTCTGTTTCGGCAGCAAAGGCCAATAACTCCAAACTATCCTTTTGAGTTTGCGGATCTACCGGCTGGTCGGCGAACGCCATCAATTGCGAATTCTTTGATAATCGGCGGGTACCACCTTCGTCTTTGAGGGCATAGATATAAAAACGATCGGGTGGCAGGTTACGAAAACGAAAGCGACCATGCTTATCGAGTTTGCTCAGGTAATAAGGCTTCGATTTGATCAGCGCCGAGTCGGTGGAGTCCTTATGCAAGATCACGATCAGCGTGCTGTCGACTCTTCCGGTCTCTGCCAGTTGCACCTTGCCATATAGTTCAAGGGAGTCCAGGTAGGGGCCGGTAGAGAATACGTAGCGTAATCCTTTGGCAATATTGCCCTCGGTAAAATCTTTGACAGTGTTGCCAAAGTCTATGCTATAGGTAGTATTGGGCAGCAGTGAATCTTTTAGTTTGATGGTCAGGTCACGCAGCTTAGATTCGATAACCGGTGCCGTAGCCGGAAGAGGAGAGACCACCAGGTTGTCTTGTCCCTGTTGTACCTCGATGTACTCGTCGAAGTAAAGCTGTACGGTACGCGAGGTTACACGAGTGCTGGAGTCGGCTGGTACTGCTTTAATAAGTTGCGGGGGGATGGTATCGCGGGGTCCTCCCTGCGGGGGTACAATATTGGCGCATCCGGTGCTGAGCTGGCTAATCCAAAAGCAGCAGGCCAAAACAAGTAGCCAAGGGAATAAGAAGACCTTTTGCATGTGGTGCAAACTTACAGGGTTTGACAGGAATCCGGCGTTAAGCACCTCATAATTCAGAAGGGTCCTCGTCTTCTTCGGGGCTGAGTAACGATACGGCCAACTGGTTCGTTTTTACAAAATTGCACCAATGGCATTCGGCCTTGCCGCAGCCGGTATAAAAATCGCGGGCCTGTATTCTTTCCCATACCTTATTGATCTGTTCGCCCACTTGCTGCAGGTCATCGGGAGTAATTACGATCTTCTCTTGTCGGTATTGTTTCTTTTTGTCGGGCTCCACAAAATCGAATTCGGTGCTCACCGCGGTCCAGCCTTTTCCGTCGAAGTGGTCGACCAATATTTTGTAGAATACCGCCTGCCGCCAATAATCGCCCCCGAGAGGTTGTTTCGCATCCGGACCTTTTAGTTTGGCAAGGGCTTTATCGGGATCACCGGTCTTGTAGTCGACCACGTTCACCGATTTACCATCGAATTCCAGCTTGTCGAGCTTTCCTTTTAATGGTACGCCCTTGTAGACGATATTACGAATGTTGCGCTCAACGGCCACGATGGTGTTAAAGGTGCTGATGCGCCTATCATAATAGGCTTCCAGAATCTGGTGTCCATATTCCATGCGACGGGCGAATTGCTCGCGGGTAAAACTCTCCCGATGACTATGCATGTATATGTCGAACTCTTGCAGAAAGAACGCTTTGTCCGGAAAACGGTCTTGTCTGCCCTCTTGCATCTTGCGAAATAGTTTTTCAAGGGCATGATGCACTGCCGACCCAAATTCGGTAGCCTCGTTCTTTGGCGAGGGGATCTTGATCAGCGTGCGGTAATAAAACTCAAGCGGGCATTTAAGGTAGTTGTTCAGCGCCGTTACGTTCATCACGAACTTTTCGATCAGCGGTCCTGTAATATCCTCTTCTAGTTGGGCAATGACCGGAATGCTCGAGGGTGAAAGTCCCAAGGTCTCGAAGGTCTCGAGTGTCGCTCTGTCTGTGGTCATCTTCTCTATCGTCAGTGGATGTTGCTCGCACATTTCTACCACGAACTGAGAGGGTTCCAATGGTTTTCCTGCCAGGGTCGTTCGGCTGTAACTAATAAAAAGATATTCCTCTGCACGTGTTAGTGCCACATAGAACAGTCTTCGCAATTCCTCGTTCGAAGAAGATCCTGTAGTTTGCCCGGTAAGATTATCCGGAAAACTATAGCCGCTCGAGGGCTTTCTTTTTTTCTCCCATGTGCTGGCCTGACAGCCGGCAATAAAGACATACTTGAACTCCAATCCTTTCGAACCATGGGCCGTTAGCAGATTGACTCCCTTTTCTCCACCGCTTACCTGCACGAATGGTAGCGCAATGTTCTCTTTTCTCATCAGTGCGATCAGGGTAACCAGCCCCTCCAGGTCAAGATCGGGTTTACGATGCGTCTCTTCTTTTACAAAATCAAAGAAAGCCGTTAGTACTTTAAGGTCTTCGTGTTTGTGTACACTTCGCATGCAATGCGATAAAAGTCCGGTCTCTTGTATAAGTGACTGGATCAATTGTTGCAGGGTCAGGTTGGGTACCCCTCCGATCAGTCGTTCCAAGATCGTTCCGGTCTTTTCGAGCGGAGTGTTTTCAGTTGCCGAGAACAGATCGATCGGTGCTGCATTTATTTTTTCTTGCAAGGCTACGCGTAGCGAGGCCTGTAAGTCGGTAGACCGGCGTGCGGCGACCGCCAGCGACAATTTTGTGATCTCTATGGGTGCTATCCCGAACCAGTCGAAATGCAATAGTTCAAACAGCATCTCGTCACCACTCGTAGGCACATCATGTTCACTGGCCAGATAATCGAGCAGTAGCGTAATTTTTTTTACCAGCGGCAGTTGCAGCAGGTCCAGATTTTTTTTACTGTATACCGGTATATCGCGCAATTGTAAATAACGCGTTAGCTCTTCTCCATACTTGTGCTCTTTATACAGTACGGCTATCTTCGACGCCGGAGTTCCCTCCGCTATACAGCGCTCTATCTCTTGCACGATGCCGATCATTTCTTCGCGCGGATTTTCGTATTCGCGACAAACCGGAAGATGCGTCTGGGTCTGGCGCTCAGCAAGAGCGGCCGTAAGCGTTTTGCTAAGCCCCGGCAGCTGATTGACCAGTCGCTCCTGGTTGCGTTCAATGAGTGCTGCGGCCGTTTGTAAAATGGGTTGATTAGATCGGTAGTTATCGGTCAGCAACACCGTACGCAGTGAATGGCGGTACCGGTCGGCCAGTCCGGTCATATTATCGATATTGGCTCCCTGAAAGCGATAGATGCTTTGGTCATCGTCGCCGACCACGAACAAGTTGGGCTCTTCCCAGTAGTCGGCCAGCATTTCTACCAGCTTGTTCTGCGATCCGCTGCTGTCTTGGTACTCATCGACCAGTACATAGGTATATCGCTCTTGGTACGAAGAGAGCAAGGTTGGATGATCGGTAAAGGCCGACAGCACCCAATTGATCATATCGTCGAAGTCGTACCGATTCTTTTTTTGCATCAATTGCTGAAAGGGCTCGAACTCGCCCACTGCGGCACGTAAGCGGGTCATTCTCTCTTTTTCGAGCTCCAGTTTTTCCGTCAGCAGCTCTCCCTTTTTGTGGTACTTGCCACTCTTTTTGGCAATGAACTCCTCGCGTTGGGGCAGTGAGTCTACATACGCATCGATCTTCTCGAAAAGAAACGATGGGGTCCAGTTCTCTCTTTTCATGAGGCCGAACAGTTCTTGCAGTCCCTTGATCTCGAAGTAAACGTCGCCCCTGTATCGCTTTAGGGGATGTTTTTTTGGAAAGCCATCCACCAATTCTTTCAGTAATTGTATGCGTTCCAGATCTGATATCGGATCGAGCGTGCTCTTTTCAAAATAGACCAGGTTATCTTGAATTACATCGTTGCAAAAGGAGTGAAAGGTGCCAATGCTTACCCGGTAGGCGGCCGCTCCGATAAAATGCTGCAGTCGCTTTCGCATGGCCACTACGCCGGCATCGGTGTAGGTCAGGCATAGGATATGCTCGGGCTGGGTATCGGTGTCGAGCAAGATCTTGCCGATACGGCTGGCCAAGATCTGGGTCTTTCCCGTACCGGGTCCGGCGATCACCATTACAGGGCCTTCTAACGTATCTACGGCATTTTTTTGGGCCGGGTTGAGCCGGGTGTACTCGGCCTGGAATTTTTTCTCTTGATTTTCTCTTGAAGAAGACATGCAGGTGAACTTTTCGGGTGTTGACAGGTTATAAACGAAATTAACTTATTCAATAGTATGGGCGCCTACTCCCTCAAGACTACGCAACGAATTCCGGTATCACCCGAAAAAGCCTGGGATTTTTTCTCGAACCCCGCCAATCTACAACGCATAACGCCTGCGCACATGCAATTCAAGATCATCTCTCGCCACCACGGAGAAAAGATGTATCCCGGGCAGATAATCGAGTACAAGGTCAAACCCCTATTGGGCATCCCCTTGTATTGGATGACCGAGATCACACACGTAAAGGAGGGGAGTTATTTTATCGATGAGCAGCGTTTTGGTCCCTACGCGCTATGGCATCATCAACACCACTTTCAACGCATCGAGGGAGGCGTAGAGATGACCGACATCGTACACTATAAGATTCCGTTGGGGTTGCTGGGAAGACTGGCCAACACATTATTCGTAGCCCGTCAGTTGCGCCAGATCTTCGATTACCGCTTTAAGAAGGTCGAGGAATTATTCGGTGTCTGGCCGTCTTAACGTTGCTTACGAATAAATATTCTTATTCGTCATCTTGATGAGTGATGTGATGTTATTGACATCAAGTTTGCGAAATATATTGTAGCGATGCACCTCTACCGTGCGTTTCGAAATAAATAATTTCTCTGCGATCTCCTTAGAGGAGTAGCCATCTTTGATCATATTGACGATCTCCAATTCTCGCTTCGTAAGCTGGTTGATCTTAAAGGCCGGATCGCCGTCCTCTTCGCTGATCACTTGGTTGGTAATATAGTCCTTGACATCTTTGCAGATAAAGCGTTGCCCGTTATGAACGGCGACGATCGCCATGCTCATTTCTTCGAACGACGAGGTCTTTGACACGTAGCCGCTGGCCCCGTTGATCAGCATTTGCTTGATCAATAAGATGTTGGTGTGCATCGATACACCCAAAATTCTGGTGGTTGGACATTTCTCCTTGATCAGTTTGGTGAGTTCGATCCCGGACATGCCGGGCAATGTGATGTCCATTACCACTACTTGCGGCAAGGTTTCTTTTATTGATTCAAAAGCAGATTCGCCATCTAGTCCATGCCCGACCACCTCAAAGTTTGGATCCGCGTTAAGAAGCGTAGCCCACATATCGATCATCATCCGGTGGTCATCGACTAAAAAAAGTCTAATTTTTTTCATGAATTTAATAAGGGTTAGATATAGGTAAATACTGCTATCTTCGATAGCAATATTTACACAAATTATGAATTTGGGCCGATTTTTTGAATGGCGTTAAAAAATATTATTTAAAATACTGATAACCAATTATATTAGAGGTTATGATGGTCGATTTGCCACCTTTGGCTGCTATCCATTTTAAGAACAAGCGAGTATTGGTGGCCGATGACATGAAGCTCAACCAGTACATAATCGGCCAGCTCTTGACAGAACGTGGCGCTGAGCTGGTTACTGCATCGGACGGGCTTGAGGCTTTGGAAAGATGCACCGAGCAACCCTTCGATTTGATCCTCCTTGATATCAGAATGCCCCGGTTGGATGGCATCGAGGCCTGTCGTGCCATTCGAAAGCTCAATTCACCCAACGCACTGGTTCCTATCGTAGCCCTTACGGCACATATGTTCGAAGAAGAGCAATTGAATTTTTTTTCGATCGGCATGAATGCTGCCGTTGTCAAGCCCGTTGAACCGGAGACCTTTCTGCCTTTGCTGCAACGGCTATTGAACAGCGACGCAGACCAAGATGTGCTGGTCGTTCCTCCGACGACTGATAGCGAACTAAAAATCGATCTGTCGTATTTGAAACAGGTTGGAAATAATAACGCTGGTTTCATTGCCATGATGCTTTCTTCTTTTTTGCAAAATGCAGACCAGCTTCAACAGCGTCTGGCTATGGCCGTAGATACGACCGATGTAAAGGTCATTGGAGAAATTGCGCATCAGCTGAAATTTTCGGTTGGCGTATTGGGCGTTAAGGCCCTAGACGAAAAACTCACCTGGTTACAAGAGCAGGCGCTGATCACCGGGGTGCAAGACATGAACTTTTTTCTCGTTCGCAGTAGAAGACTGCAGCTAAAATTAACGGCTCTCGTAGAGCAGGCCACTGAACTCCACCGAGCATATGACCAGCAATCAGCCGGGAATACGTGAGATGTACTTTTCTATCTGCTTGATCTGATCGACGATCTGTGGCGTGGTTGGTTTAAGGGCTTTTGTCTTTCTAAAAAAATCTTTGGCTGCCCTAAATTCTCTTTTATTCATCATCAGGCTGCACATCTGTAAATAAGCAGCCGCTTGATTCTCTTTATCGGGCAACCCTTTTCGTAACGCTTGCCTTATGTAACCCTCTGCCTGTTTCAGGTCGTTCTTTTGCATAGATAGCATTCCCATTTGTAAAAGGCTGGCACCTTCGGCCTCTTTCATGGGCATACCAAGGTCGAGTCCTTTTTTCATCATCTTTTCTGCGCCATCAAAATCTTGCTTCATCATGGCCAGATTGCCCTTGAGGGTAAAGTAGACCGAGCGAATGGGCTTATACAGCAGCTGAGGGTATTTGATAGAGTTGATGATCTTTTCTGCGCCTTCCATATCTCCGCTTTCCATGTATTCTTGTATCAGTCGAAGGGGGCCAAAGAAAAAATGACCTCCAATTAGAATTACGGCAATGATGTACAAGGGCAAAGAGGGCCAAAAAGAGAAGACCACGTTGGCCACGGCTGCCATAACTAACAGCACCACGCCGATCCACAGTCGGTATTTTATAAGTAGATTGTAGAACTTCATATTCTAATTTATTGGGAGCGCAAGATACTCTTTATTGCGCACTTAGTTTTTAACCCGCAGCAAGAACTCCATGGGCACCGCAAGCCGGCTGCGCCAAGACCGTTCGGAGTGATCTTGACCGGGCCAGTTTATCGAGATCCAGTTCTTGTCGGTAAACCCCTTAGCCCTCAGCACCGCATCGGCCTGCTCTTGTAAGCGAGCATACATACTGTCGAGTGTTTCAGTGCCGTGGTCAAAATAGAGACGGTGGGTTGCCGGGTCGGGTAATTTCTTTTGCATGTAAGAGAAAAAAGCAGCCGGCACGGGGTTGTCTTGCAGCTGCATTAATCCGGGCCAATGGGTCGACAGACAGGCGGCTCCACCGAATACCTCGGGGTACTCACAAATCGCGTACAGCGAGATAAGGCCTCCCATGCTGCTGCCGGCGATAAAAGTATGTTCGCGTTGCGTGCGCGTCGAATAGTTCTTGTCGATAAAGGGCTTGAGTTCTTGAACCAAAAATCTCAAGTAGAGATCAGAGGCAATGGCAATACCCGAGAAGATCGATTGCCCATTACTTCGATAGGAGTTGTAAATTTTTTCTTGTTGCTCCTTGGTCAGCGAGGCAAAGGGCGCTTGTGGAAAGTATTCCGCATGACGCCTTATGCCTGCATTCCAAATGCCTACTACGATCACATCCTGAATCTTCTGTTGGTCGAGCAGTGTCTGCAGTTTCTCATCGACCCCCCATTCTTGCCGATTCCAGGTAAGCGTGCTGTCGAAGAGCATTTGTCCATCGTGCATGTAGAGTACAGCGTACTGCTTCGAGGAGTCATATCCGCCTGGAAGCCACACATCCACATGGCGAGCCGGAACCCACTGCGAAAAAAACGCAGGATGGCGAACCACTCGTCCCGAACCCGTTGCGGGAGCTTGTGTAAAGCTTACCACTGGCACACATGTAAGTAATAAAATGGCCAGTAAGGCCGATGCTAATGAGGAAAGAAAAGAGGAGCGCATGAGGGTCAGGATTTGTGGCAATTTAGTGGGTTTTCGAGTTTTTTTCTATCTTGTAAAAAACCAAACCATTGCAACGTTTATTTTGGATCTTCTTGTTTCGCCTGCTGGGGTGGGATACACGCGCCCAATTTCCACCGGGCGTAAAGAAATGCGTGATCATTGCCGGCCCGCATACGCATTGGATGGATTTTCCGGTAGGGCTTGCTTATCGAAGTATTATGCGTCTAAAGTCGGCCCATTACCTGGCTAAGAAAGAACTCTTCGACGGTCCGTTCGGATTTTTCTTTCGTTGGGTAGGAGGTATTCCCGTAGACCGGTCCAGTAAGCATAATGTAGTGGACCAGGTCGTAGAGGTGTTGTCAAAGCATACCGAGATTATGATCGCCTTATCGCCCGAGGGTACTCGAAAAAAAGTGGACCGCTTGCGCACCGGATTTTATTACATAGCAAAGAATGCTGGTATCCCGATCGTAATGGTGGGTTTCGATTTTTTGAATCGTCGCGTATTGGTGTCCGATGCTTTTTACACCACCGACGACCCCAAAGCAGATTTTGACCGGATCTTACAATTCTTTACGCCCATTCAGGGAAAGGTCGCTTCTCGCGGATTTGCCGGCATCAACAATCAATTTGACTAACGTATTGGTTCGTATGCAGCAGTATCCAAGTATTCTGGAAAAGTTCTACGGGTTCGAAAAAACACAATCCCGTAAACTTTTTTTGGCAGAGCCTTTTGGCGGAGAGTCGCAAACGCATACCTATGGTCAGGCTGGGCAAACTATTCGCCAGATGGCTGCGGCTTTGCTAGACCTGCAATTGCCATCCGGTTCTCGCATAGCCATTATCGGAAAAAATTCTCCTCACTGGATCATGACCGACCTCGCCATTATGATGGCCGGCCACATCTCTGTACCCATTTATCCTACCGTTACAGCAGCTACGCTCGAACAAATTCTTACCCATAGCGAGAGTAAGATATTGTTTGTCGGAAAGTTGGATGCCTATGAGCCGATACGCAGTGGTGTTCCGGCCGGTATTCTTCAAGTTAGTTTTCCGAACTGGCCTTGGCCTGGCTGTAGTACATGGAACGATTTTGTATCGGGTCATCATCCGCTTAAGCAAGATCCGATCCCCGATCCGCAAGCCGTCAACTGCATTCTTTATACGTCGGGCACTACCGGCAATCCCAAAGGGGTCATGCATACTCACTATGCGCATGCCTACAGCCTATTAACGGTAATGGAGGCGCTTGGCGAAGAGTTAAAGGATGAGGTCTTCTTTTCGTACTTGCCGCTAAGTCATATCGCCGAGCGCATGGTCGTAGAGTATTGCGGCATCTTTACAGGCGGAACAATTTATTTTCCGGAGTCCTTACAGACCTTTTCGAAAGACTTACAAGCGGCGCAGCCTACCATCTTTTTGGCGGTGCCTCGTATTTGGGAGAAATTCAGAGAAGAGATCTCAAAAAAAATTCCTCCGGATCGTCTTTCGTTGATACTACGGATGCCCTTGTTAGGTCATCTGCTGCGAAAAGTGCTACAGAAAAAGCTGGGACTCTCCCGTGTGCGTTTTGCCCTGTCGGGAGCTTCGCCGTTGCATCCTTCGTTACCTGTCTTTTTTAGGCAACTCGGCATTATCATTCAAGAGGCTTACGGTATGACGGAGAACATGGCACTGGCCACCATCAATCGAAAAAATGCGGTCAAGATCGGTACCGTAGGGCCCTCCTATCCAGGGGTAGAGTTGGTCATTGGCCCCGACAATGAGGTGCTCACCAAGAGTCCGGCTAACATGCTCGGATATTATAAGGAGCCTGCATTGACCGCTGCCAGTTTTGAAAATGGATTTTTGAAAACGGGTGATGAGGGTCGACTCGACGAAGAAGGATATCTGACCATCACCGGTCGCATCAAAGATCTTTTCAAGACCAGTAAAGGAAAGTATGTTGCGCCCGCACCCATCGAGAAGATATTGCTCGAGCATGCTGCCTTTGCGCAGGTTTGCGTGGTCGGTTCAGGACAGTCCGGGGCCCTGGCACTTTGTGTGCTGGCTTCGGGTACCATACCCGACGTAACAGCGCTGTCTGCTACATTGGCTACCATTCGGCAGCAGGTCAACCGTCAACTCGAGCTCCATGAGCAATTAGTAAAGTTGGTAATCGTACAACAGGAGTGGACCGTTGCCAATGGACTGATTACACCCACCTTAAAAATTCGTCGCAATAGCATAGACGATGTTTATGGAAAGCAGTACGAGCATTGGCTTCGTGCAACGGGCGAGATCGTATGGGAGTAATGGGGTCGGTGTGCCCTTAGGGCGCTGTCTTTTCTTTTAACTTAAAGCGGATACCGATATAAATCTCCCTTCCTCGGGTAGGACCCCATACCGATGAGGTATCGAAAAAGGGACTAAATGGATCTTGCCAGCTAATAATGGGTTGTCGTTGTCTGAAGTCAAAGAGGTTCTCTACACCGCTATATACTTCTAGGTTCTTAAAGCTGTATGTCAGTTGAAAATTGAATATGGTATATGGGTTCGAAAAGTCAGGTCGTTGGTAATTGGCAGGATTCGATTTTGTATCGGGTAGCCGCTGTTTTCCATACCAGTGAATATTTGCGTCTGCCTGCAGGGGGCGACCAGCCGGTCGGTAGCTGATCGTCGTCAAAAGCTTCTGTCTGGGATTGAATGGCAGTAGTTGTTTGCCGCTCTCCGTTATTCTAAATACATCGAGAAGATTATACCCTGTTTTGAACTCCAACGTACTC
>JBILFN010000083.1:0-7825 GCA_044351575.1 Chitinophagaceae bacterium | reverse complement strand
GTTAAAGATTAAAACCGCTCAGATTTTTAAAGTGCCCATTCAGCTGTATCCGTTGTTTGAGTTGTTCCACACCCGACAACAGCGGAATGGCCTTATGCAAATGTCGCTTAATAAATTCCTTTCGCTGCTTTTCTGAAAAAAGTTTTAGCAGATCGAACTCTTGCTCGAGCGTAAGGCCAATGTGATGAGCGATGGCGTAGCTGTCGAGGTCCTCGTCGGGTTTCCCAAAATTCTTATCGACCTGTAACAGCCGGTGAAGCTCACGCACTTTGCCCATCAGTCGCTTCATGACCGCCTTATCGCTGGTGGTATCATTTTCGGGGTAGTTGACAATAGCCCCGCTATATAACTTGTCGGGTACCTCGCGAACCAGTTCGAGCAACCGAAACACCTTCGTGCCGCGGGTGTGAATATCCATCTCTCCGCCCTCGTATTGTTTGGCAACACTTTCGATCTCGATCAAGGTTCCATATTCTTGCATCTTTTTGTCGAGCACGACCGGAATACCGAATGGCTTTTTGAGTGCAACGCATTCATTGACCAATTGCTTGTAACGAGGTTCAAAGATGTGCAGGTTGAGCGCCTCTCCGGGATACACCACAATGCCCAGCGGAAAGATGGGTGTAAAATTCGTCATAGGCCAAAGGTATTACTTTTGGCACGCCGCGTAATAGTGCAGCAGCGCTTGTATGGACCGATCCCAATTGAACTGCGCCTTGATAAATTGTTCGGCCTGTGCAGCCAGCGCTAAGCGAAGCGCCTGTTGCTCAAAAAGTCGTTGTACGGCATCGGTAAGCGCTGCCCCGTTTTCGGGGGGCACCAGTAAGGCCGTCTTCTCGTGCAGGGCATAATCTGCATGCCCTCCAATATCGGTGCATACCACGGCACAACCGCAGGCCATGGCCTCCGCAGGAGGGAGCGCCCAACCTTCGCCCAGGCTGGCCGTCATAAATACGGCATGGCTATTATAGAGTTTAGAGAGATCGGTCGGTCGTTGATGATACTGTATCCAATCTGGTAATTGTGCTGGTCGAGGATAGACACCAAATAAGGTGGCCTGCAGTTGTGGATAGGATTTCTTTAGCAGCGCAAAGGCCTGCACGGTATACTGCGATCCTTTTCTTTTTTCTTCGGAATACAACGAGATTACGGAGTAACGAAAACGATCGGGGATAGCCGTTTGTAAATAAAAACGATCGGTATCGATGGCCAGTGGCAATAGTTGCGCGGGTCTTCCGCTTTCGGTTTGCACCAGTTGTTGCAACCAGCGAGAAATAGCCGCATTATGTAGCGGCAAGCGATAAGAGTCCTTAACGAGAGATACCTGACCACTCCAATGTTCGAAATCTTGCACCAGATTTATGCGAACACCTTTTTGCGGCGAAAGGCCTGCCACCGCATAGCTCATCTGCCACCAAGTAGATAAAAGCAGATCTCCGTCGGGCACGAACGCATCGGAGATCTCGTCTACGATCAGTGAACGACAATTGCTATGCAATGGAAACCAACTCGGACGCTGTGCCCTTCTGACCCAAAATAAAAATCGCTTGAACCAAAGTGGTGAGCGCATCTCTTTATACGGCCTTTTTAAACTATGCAATACCGTTACCCTGTGGCCCAGGGCCTGCAACCGATTGGCAAACTCGTACATCACTTTGGCACCTCCCACAGGTTTAGTGACAGGAAAAGGCAAAATAATATTGATGCGTAACAACTGCATTTTAAAAAGGCTTCGCCGGCCTGAACACCACCGCGCTTAGGGCCGCCCGCCAATTGATGGTCAAAAATAACCGGCGATGATCTTTTCTTTTTTTAATGATCCGAAACGGTATTACAACGAGCTGCTTTAGTACGGCGCCCCAAAACGATAACTCGCCTTTCCACAGACGACGACAATATAAATTATTACGAATGCCATAAAAATGTTTTTGTGCCTCGGTGGGTTGAGCACTAAAGAGATCGGCGCTGTAATTGACTGTTGTTTTATGCACTACGACGCTATGCGGTACATAGCCGCCCAGAAAACCGGCACGGGTAATTCGGGTGGTATATTCAATATCATCGGCCCAAATAAAAAACTCCCTGATCGGATAACCGCACGATGCGATCGCTTGTCTCGATAACAATAGCGAAACAAAACTGGCCGAGCGAGCCAGCAACACCCCCTGCTCATCGAAACGATTGAAGGGAATGGCACCCTGCACGCGATGCACCTCCGGCAAATTCATCCAATGAGGATGGCCATCGGTAAAGATCGCCTTACTGACCAAAAAACCGAGCGAGGTAGCCGGGTAGGTCTGCTGCATCCCATCGATCGATTGCACCAGCATAGCCAGCGTATCGACTCGGGCGATCGTATCATCATCCATTATCCAGACCCAATCGGCTCCTTGTTCATAGGCCGCTTTGACCCCCGTGTAGAATCCCCCGGAAGCGCCCTTGTTCTCTTGCGTAATAACCTGTAGCGATGGCTGGGTATTTAACCAGTCTTTCGTACCATCGGTAGATCCGTTATTGACCACGATCAATTGCGATGGCACTCGTTGTTGCTCAAAAATGGCCGCCACGGCCTCTTGCAACAGAGATAAACGATTGTGTGTTACAATAACGGCGATGATGTTCATACGGCATATGTTGTTTCTATGAACTGTCGCACCCGCACCCGGGCCGACGCGATCACCTGGTGCATATCATAGTATTTATAATCGGCCAGTCTACCGCCAAACAGTGTTCGTGTTTCCTGATCGGCCAAGGCCCGATACTGCGCATAGAGCTTATTGTTGTGCTCGTCATTGACTGGATAATAAGGTTCCATGCCCGGCTGCCAAGCTTGGGGAAACTCCCGCGTAATGACCGTGTGGGGTTGCTTTCCAAAGGCAAAATGCTTGTGCTCCAAGATACGCGTATAGGGCACTTCTTTCTCGGTATAGTTTACCACCGCATTGCCCTGGTAGTTGTCGACAGACAGCACCTCCTCTTCGAAGCGAAGACTGCGATAAGCCAGTGCGCCGAAGCGGTAATTATAGAATGCATCGATCGGCCCCGTGTAAATAATATGATCGGCCAATGTATCGAAGTAGTCGCGCTCTTGTAAATAATCGCGTTCGACTTGTACCTCTACGCCGCTAAGTAATCCTTCTGTAAGTCGATTATATCCGCCAATGGGAATACCCTGGTAAGGGTCGTCAAAATAATTATTATCGAACGTAAAGCGAACCGGCAGGCGCTTGATAATAAATGCCGGCAACTCCTTGCACGATCTTCCCCATTGTTTCTCGGTATACCCTTTTATGAGCGTCTCATAAATATCGATTCCCACCAAACTGATCGCTTGCTCTTCGAGATTACGGGGCTTATCAATGCCCGCCTCTTTTACCTGTGCTGCGATCTTCGCTTTTACCTGCGCGGGATCGCGCAGCCCCCACAATTGATAGAACGTATTCATGTTAAAAGGAAGGTTATACACCTTACCCTTAAAAACAGCCAACGGAGAATTTATGTAGTGATTAAAAGGGACGAACGAATTGACGAAATTCCAGGTATCCTTATCGCTGGTATGAAAAATATGAGCGCCGTAACTATGTATATCGATCCCCTCTCTCTGGGCACAATAAACATTGCCTCCGGCATGCGGGCGACGATCGATGACCAAACAACGTTTACCGATATTTTTCAATGCATGGGCAAACACACTGCCGTAGAGCCCTGATCCTACAATTAAAACATGGTACGGTCGCATGCTATCGTTTAAGAATTTGAATGTTCGTTTCCGGCAGTTGACGGACGATCTGCAAAAAAATGGACGTGACCGACAATAATTTTTTATCTGGATGCAAATTGCGTAAAGCATGGCGGCTTTCGCGTACCTGCGGGATCTTTTTTAAAAAATCAATACAAGACAGCAGTAGACCGGGCCTAAAGGTCAGTATTCTGAACAGCAGCTCCAGCAACAGCTGTACCATCCAGCTGATCAGCGTGCCGCCCTGCAAATGAATGGCATGTAAGAAGAACTTATTACGATTGTAGATCCGGTCGACCGCTCTCTTTTTTTGTGACGATAAAATAGTGGCCGACTGCCGATGGCGACAAATGGCCCTGTGTTCATAATAAGAAGCATAGCCTAAACGCCAGGCCCTGAGCGAAAGCTCGGCATCCTCCGCATAAAATGGCGAGAACAACTCGTTGAACTGCCCGATATCATCAAAGATCGATTTATTGATAAAAGCATTAGATCCCGACAGATAAAAACAGGGCCAGCGGTCTTGCGCTGCGGGGTTAAGCGGAATAAAATCATAGGCCGTCTTTATTTTGGCCCCTTGAAAAACCGGATATTTTCCTCCCTCTTGTAGCTTATCATCATCCCAGCCGATAATTTGTCCCGAAACGCCGAGCAGATGAGGAATAGTCCGGTAGGGAAGCAAATGCTCAAAATAATCGGCGGTAAGAATTACGTCACTGTTCAGCAATAAGACCCACTTGTACTGGGCCGCGCGTATGCCATTATTGGCCGTTACCGAAAAGCCCGCATTCTGTGCTGCCGCAACTACTTTTACGGTCGGATAGGTTGATGCCAGCCAATGCGCCGAATCATCCAAAGACGCATCATCGGCAACGATCACCTCAAATGCTAATCCCGTTCGTTGCAAGGCTGTAAAAGCGGGCGGTAAGATCACAGGCAAAAGTGCACGCCCGTTATAATTAGGGATCACCACCGATATGCCTTCTGCCAGCTGCATGCGATAAAATTAACGCTATCCCGCTTACCTTTGAAAGGAACCGACGTATCTCTTCGGCTATGTGGCAACAAAAACTTCAAGAAGCAAAGAAAGGCGATCACAAAGCACTGGCGCGGCTGTTATCGTTTGTCGAGAACGAGCAACCCGGTTACGAAGAGCTATTGGCTTCACTGCCGCCCGGTGTTACGCCTGTCATTGGCATAACGGGCCCTCCCGGTGCAGGTAAAAGCACACTGGTAGATGCACTCATCAGCACCTGGACCGGACAAGGCAAGAAAGTAGCGGTACTATGTGTGGATCCTTCTTCTCCCTTTCATCAAGGGGCCTTACTGGGAGACCGCATTCGAATGACAAGCTGGTACAATCATCCCGATGTCTATATTCGATCTCTTGCCACCCGCGGATCGATGGGCGGACTGCACCCCAAGATCATCGAGCTGACCGATCTGCTTCGCTGTACCGGTTTTGACCAGATACTGATCGAAACCGTAGGCGTAGGACAAAGCGAGGTCGAGATCGCAGGCCTTGCCGATGTAACCGCAGTAATACTCGTACCCGAGGCTGGCGACGAAGTACAGACCATGAAATCGGGATTGATGGAAGTGGCCGATCTCTTTGTAGTCAATAAATCGGATCGACCCGATGCAGCCGCTTTTGTGAAAAATCTGCAAGCCATGCTGGCTCCTGCCTTTAGCAGAAAAAACACTCCGATACCGATCTTACAAACCGTGGCTACGCACGCGGAGGGTATACCCGCATTGGTAGCTGCGCTCGAAACACTGCAACAAAGCCCAGAACTGCAAGAGAAAAAAAGTTGGTTGCTTACCGAAAAGGCATACCGATTGATAGAACGTAAACGAATGCGTAACGTTTCAAGAACTGCCTTGCAAGAGCAGATCAAGGTGGCCTTACAGCAAAAGGATTTTAATCTCTATCGTTTTGTAAATGAGGTCAATTCCGATTAGCCTTGTACCAGCGATACCCGATATAGCCGATAATAGCAAAGGGAGCAAAGGCCAGATATAAAATGCCGGTATTCATTCCTTCGGCAGGACCTTCTCCTAATTGTTGCGCGGTCTTGGTACAAATAGAACATTGTGCCACGGCAGCGGGACTGCAGAATAACCAAAGAGCCATTCCCAAAAAAAATGAGAGAAGTAATTGTTTTTTCATAACAGACAACTACAAAATTAGACCATCAGCCTCAAGAAGCCTCGGCTTCCATTTTCTTCTGTACTTTCTTGCGCTCTTCCTCGTTGAGTACCACTTTGCGCATCCGAATAAAATTGGGCGTTACCTCAATGCACTCATCTTGCTGAATGTACTCCATACACTCTTCGAGCGTCAGTAGGGTACGGGGTGCAATACGGGTAGCGTCATCGCTGCCACTGGCGCGGTGGTTAGTAAGCTTCTTGGCTTCGGTCACATTCACCACCAGGTCGCCGGGTTTGATATTCTCGGCCACGATCTGTCCGGCATATACCTCTTCTCCGGGTTCGATAAAGAAGGTACCACGGTCCTGTAACTTATCGATCGAATACCCTGTAGAACGCTCCTGAAACTTAGAGACCAACACTCCATTATTACGGCCGGGAATAGGCCCTTTCCAAGGCTTGTATTCGCTAAAACGGTGTGCCATTACGGCTTCTCCGGTGGTAGCGGTAAGCATTTGTGTACGAAGCCCGATAAGTCCGCGCGAAGGAATATCAAACTCCAGGTGTTGCATTTCGCCCTTGGTCTCCATAACAAGCATTTCCCCTTTACGACGGCTTACCAAGTCAATTACTTTAGAGGCGAACTCCTGAGGCACATCTACTACGAGATTCTCATAGGGCTCACACTTTTTACCGTCGATCTCTTTGACAATAACCTGGGGTTGACCTACGGTCAATTCATATCCTTCGCGACGCATGGTTTCGATCAAAATGCCCAAATGCAAGATGCCTCTTCCATATACCAAGAAACTATCTCCTTCTTCGGTATCCACCACACGAAGGGCAAGATTCTTCTCGGTCTCTTTCATTAATCGATCGCGTAAGTGACGTGAGGTAACGAACTTTCCATCCTTACCGAAGAAAGGCGAATTATTGATCGAGAAAAGCATGTTCATGGTGGGCTCGTCTACACTGATCACCGGTAAGGCTTCGGGATTTTCGGCATCGGCGATGGTATCACCAATATTGAAATCTTCGATACCAACTACGGCACAAAGATCACCCGCTATTACCTCAGTGACCTTCTTCTTTCCCATTCCCTCGAAAACATACAATTCCTTTACTCTCGATTTCTTTACAGAACCATCGGTCTGCAATAAAGCAATAGGTTGATTTTCTTTGATGGAACCACGGGCCACTTTACCGACCGCGATACGACCCAAAAAAGAAGAGTAATCGAGCGAAGTGATCTGCATTTGCAAGGGGCCCTCGTTTACTTTTGGCGGCGGCACATGTTGCAAAATACCATCCAGCAGAGGATTGATATTATCGATCTGCTGCAGCGAATCGTTGAACCAACCATTTTTTCCACTGCCATAATAAGTTGGGAAATGCAATTGCTCTTCGGTCGCATCGAGGTTAAAGAACAGCTCGAATACCGCATCGTGTACTTCATCTGGGCGGCAATTGGGCTTATCGACTTTATTGATCACCACGATCGGGTGCAAATTCAACTGCAAGGCCTTTTGCAATACAAAACGAGTTTGGGGCATGGGGCCTTCGAAGGCATCCACCAGCAAAATAACCCCGTCGGCCATCTTGAGCACGCGCTCCACCTCACCGCCAAAGTCGGCGTGCCCGGGGGTATCGATCACATTGATCTTGACATCCTTATAGGTTACTGCCGCATTCTTGCTAAAAATGGTGATACCGCGCTCTCTTTCGAGGTCGTTGCTATCCATGATCAGCTCGCCAGTCTCCTGGTTATCACGGAATACCTTGGTGGCATGAAGGATCTTGTCTACCAAGGTGGTCTTTCCGTGGTCAACGTGGGCAATGATGGCGATGTTACGTATTTGCATGAAGGGTGTTTTCAAAGACGCGCAAAGGTAGCTCAATTCTTGCCAATAATGGGTTAATTTAGAGGAAATTAAG
>JBILFN010000159.1:0-2616 GCA_044351575.1 Chitinophagaceae bacterium | reverse complement strand
GCAAAAGTATTTGGTGTCTTGCGAGATGCCCACTTTCATCTCTTCGCACAAGCGAAAAAAATGGTCAATGGCGTTACGACTGGTAAAGATAATGCCCGTGTAAGAGGCTATGTCGATCTTTTGCTTTCGAAAATCCTTGGCCGGAATGCCCTCGAGTTTAATGAACGGGCAAAAGTCGAGTTCAAGATTAAACTTTTTCGCCAGCTCGAAATAAGGCGACTTGTCGCTCTCGGGCCGGGGCTGCGTGATCAAAACGTGTCTGATGCTGCGCTGCGCCGCGGTGCTTTTACCCCCTTTACTACTCATATTCTCACTGGTAATTGGGTGCAAAAGTAAAATTTTTTATCCAAAATTGAGCAGGATTAGCTTGTAAATGATCAGTAAGGGGGCGATCTCGAAACCCGCCACATAGAGCAAAAAATGAAATCCCGAAAGATGCACTTGCTTACGCACTACCCTAAAACTCAGCAACAGCCTATATAACAACAGTGATATCAATACGATCCACGATAACAGTAGTGCCAAGGTAAAGACAGGTGCGGCAGCAAAGGCCATCACTACCACCAGCGGCAACAAAAAGATGCCCGTCATTTTGTTGATGGTAAATACCGTAAATAAATACGAGTTGGCCGCTTCGCGTGCCCTAAAGAGCCAACCGGTCAGCCGAAGCGTGCTGTATTTGACCAGGTAAGCAGCGGCCACGGCCAGCCAGAGATACCCCAGTAACATCCAGAAACTATCAAAGGGATTTTTAGCCCGCTGTTCGATCCACAGCGAGAGATAGAACCCGGCCAATAAAAAGAAAAATACATTGAGCAAAAAAGAAGGAAGCGGAGTTTGGCTCAGCTGTTCGCTCAGGTGTCGTTGCTTGAGCGTTGTTCTAAAAAATAAACGGAAAAGATCTTGCATGTACTTGGGAAAAGCTCTTCTTATGATGGCAAAGAAAAGCACCAGCGCCACCATCGCATAAAAGACCAGGTCTTTATTGACCGGTTCGTGCACCAGTATTTGCTTTTGTAATTCAACAGGCCCGGCCACGTTAAAGTAAGGATGCGTACGCAGTGCCTCGCGCGACGCACTACTTTGGTACCAGCCCGAACCCTGCTGCGCCGGCGCCACACCACCTAGTACCATCAACAAGCACAAGAAAAAAAATCGTTGCATCGACGACAAAACTAATAAACCGGCCTCAAACAAATAAACCAACTTCAAAAGCGATATTTGTAGTGCTACGCAACTTTATGGCAGGCATCTATCTTCATATTCCCTTTTGCAAACAGGCTTGCCATTATTGTAACTTTCACTTCAGTACCTCTTTGCGTAACCAGAACGAACTAGTGGCCGCACTGACCAAAGAGCTCGAACTGCGAAAGGACTACCTGCAAGGGCAACCCCTCAACACCATCTACTTTGGCGGAGGCACTCCGAGTCTACTGCCCGCATCAACATTATCACTGTTACTAAGCAGTATCCGTCAACATCACCACTACGATGCGCAGACCGAGATCACCCTCGAGGCCAATCCCGACGATATTACAGAAGAAAATTGTGGTGCCTGGGTACAAATGGGCATTAACCGGCTTAGTATCGGTGTGCAAAGTTTTATAGAAGAAGAGCTGCGCTGGATGAATCGTGCCCATACGGCTATGCAATCCATTCAGGGGCTGCAAACGGCAAAACAATTTTTTGACAATATCTCCATTGACCTCATCTATGGACTTCCAACGCAAAGCCATTCGCAGTGGCAGGCCAACATAGCGCAGGCCGTATCGCTGGGCATTGGGCATCTCTCTTGCTATGCCCTGACCGTAGAGCCCAAGACCCCGCTCGAAAAAAAGATCCGCACCGGGCACTACAGCCCCGTAAATCCCGATAAACAATCCGACCATTTTGTTTTACTTATGGACCAGCTCGAATTGGCCGGTTATCGCCACTACGAGATCTCCAACTTTGCATTACCTCAAAAAGAAAGCCGCCACAACAGCGCATACTGGCAGGGAGCCCATTATTTGGGTATCGGGCCATCGGCCCACTCGTACAACGGTAATTCCAGACAGTGGAACGTTTCGAACAATACTCAGTACATCAAAGCCCTGGAGCAAGGTCAACTTCTGTATGAAAAAGAAGAACTAACTCCCGTGCAGCAACTCAACGAGTACATCATGACCGCGCTAAGAACCGACAAGGGAATCGAGCTGCATAAATTGGGCGAAGATCAACACCGCTTGCTTCGGTTAGCGGCCCGCTACATCGACACCGGACATTTGATCAAAAGCGAATCCGGCATTTGGCTAACCAAAGAAGGTAAATTGCTGGCCGACGGAATTGCCGCAGCGCTTTTTAAAGAAGAGTAAGTCGATTCCCCAGAGCGATCAAATAAGTGTTTGCTCCAGTAATTTGAATCCTTCGCCGGCAGGCACCTGCTCCCAAAGTATCTTGTAGATCATTGAAGCAATGGGAATGGAAGATCGTTCACCGTCGTTGATCAGATAAATACAGCGACTGGCCTGGTAGCCCTCGGCTACCATGTTCATTTCTGTTTCGGCAGCCTTTACCGAATAGCCACGCCCAATCATGTTACCAAAGCGACGATTTCGGCTATGCGGAGAGTAGCAG
>JBILFN010000082.1:0-7918 GCA_044351575.1 Chitinophagaceae bacterium | reverse complement strand
CGTTGGGAGATGGCTACCAAGCCAGCGATACGCTGATGCGTAAGTTCATTTCGCTCAATCGTCGTTACGGCTTTGAGGGCGAGGTTTTCTTCTATTACGAAACATTGAATCGAACATCTATTCCGATTTATAAAAACCAATGACTATGAAAAGAAATATCTTTTTGCTGGCATACATGGTAGTGTGTCTCTCCGCATGTTCCAAATCATCGAACGGCGGAGGAGGCGGTAACTCCGGAGGTGGCGGTACTACGCCTACTCCTGTAGTACCCCTAGTTACGCTGGCTCCCGGATGGAAATACTCCGCTACGCTATCGCTGAATTTCCCATCGGGCATGCAGGCCTTTAGCTTCGATACAATTTTTAACGGCCGAAAAGTAAAAGCCTTTTGTGTTGCTTTTGACCCTTCTACCGGACGATTTGAGTTTAAGCCCGTGGTCAGTAGTACTGCGAAAACCACCAGTCAGTTTGCCGCGACTGAAACGGGATTGGTGTATGTGGCGATCAACGGAGGTTTTTATGGCGGCAATCAGTCGTATAGTTTAATCAAGTATAATGGGGTTACCAGTGCACCTAATATAAAAGCCGTTACACGGGTGTTCAATAATTCGAATGCCACCTACTATCCAACGCGCGCAGCCTTCGGTATAACCGCAACAGGAGCACCCGCGACCGCATGGGTCTACTCGGTCGGAACCGGTAACGATAACATATATGCGTATCCTTCTCCCAGTCCTAACGCGGAGGGCAGTGCCCCGCAAGCCGTGCCCAGCGCGAATTTTCCGGCTGGCGGCAGTCTTTGGAATGCGACCTCTGCCATTGGGGGATCGCCGATGTTGTTACGCGGCGGTGCGGTCCGAATCTCTGACACCGAGGAGTTGATCAACATAAATAATACGACCTCACGGCCCCGCTCGGCGGTCGGTTATACGGCTGCCGGAAGAATAGTACTATTAGCGGTCGAGGGAGATAATTCGAGCGCAGGATATCCGGGTATAAATTTGGCCGATCTGGCCTCTATGCTTGGAACGTTGGGGTGTACTGATGCCATTAATCTGGATGGCGGGGGATCTACTTCGCTTGTCATTGGTAATCAGCTGACTGTCAGACCGGGCGATAGCGGGGTAGAAAGGCCTGTTATATCAGCTTTACTAATAAAACAGAAATAGGGTAGTAAAAAAACGACAAAAATTTCCAATTTATACTACAATACAAGTAGAAGAGGTTGACTAATTTGTAGAAATTCTTTTACAAGAACTCAATACAAAATTGGCTAACCTATGCGCTTCTTGTTGTTAGACGATCATTCCATTACCCTGCAAGGATTGGAAGTCGTCTTGAAGTTGGAGTATCCCGATGCGCAATTCTGTTCTTTTGTTGCGGCCAATGAGGCCATGGCCGAATTTGATAAGTATGATTTTGACCTGGCCATTCTCGACATCAATATCCCAGGCACTAATATTCATGCCATTATCGATTATATGCTGGCCAAAAAGCCCCAGCAGTTGATCATGATGTTTTCGATGAATCCCGATATTGTCTATGCCAAGCGTTTTTTACGTTTGGGGGCCAAGGGATTTGTCAACAAAGAAAACCCTCCCTCCGAGCTTATGTTGGCCGTGCGTACCATATTGCAGGGCGGACTTTACCTGAGCACCCGCCTGGTGCAAAAAATGTCAGACGATTTTTTGTTGTCGCGCACCGAAAATCCGTTCGATAAGTTATCGCAGCGCGAGATGGAGGTCTGTTCTTTTCTGATCAAAGGCTACTCACTCACCGATATTGCCAAAATTATGCAATTACACAAGAGCACCATCGGCACACACCGTTCGCGGATCATGGAAAAAGTGGGCATCAAAAAGGTCTATGAGTTACGCGAGATCGCTATTCAGTATAACGTACCCATCAATCCCTAAGCTTATTTTTTATTGACGAGCATCTGGAGCAACGCTTGTGCGCGTTGCTCGAACTGGTTCGTTTTTTTGCGGTATTGCCCGATAAAGGGATTGTCGGCTAGTCGCCCCATCACTTCGTTCATCTCTTTTTCGTTTTCATATACCTTTATTCGAAATGGATTTTGATAGTCTTTGGTCCGTGAGGCCACCAGCTGCTCCTCGATCCAGCGGTTAGTGGTCATAGCCTCCCGAACCAGTACCTCGATCCGTTGCCGGCTTAGTTGTGAGGTGCTCATTCCGCTAACGTCCCATAGCGCAGCTAGTGCATGAGTCTGCTTCTGCTTCGGATAGCGTAAAGATTGGTCACGATACCATTGGTGAATGGCATCCCATCCGTCAAGGGCTCCCGTTCTTATTTTTTTGCACAGCTGCGATAGTGCTTGCTCGGGAATCAGTTGTCCCCCCAGATTTTTCCAAACCGATCTTTTTCCTTTTGCCTCCAACAACTGCGCACGCAGTTCAGTCCAGCTATGTTTCTTCTCTTCGAAGAGCCGGAGCAACTGCCCGATCGCATAAAAAACGATCATCCGTTTGTAAACTTGGTAAGCTTGGGCTGTTTTTAAGAGGATGACCTTTCTTTTGCTATTCTCGAACCCGTCGGCCGTTATCGTGATCGAATTTACATACTCGGCATTATTATCGAGTAACCACTCGCCGGTACTGCTGATTTGTCGGCTCGGGATCTTTTTGTGCTCGGTCGTTGCATAGGCACGCCCAGTGGCCTCTCGTAGCAAGGCAAGTGCATCGAAGATCTCATTGATGGTGTCGGGCGCCAGATAATCGTACTCGAGCGTAATGGAGCGGTCAATACGTTGGTCTCTTGCTTTATACTTTTCGCTATTGCGAGCCAGGGCATAGAGGTTGTACAGGAACCAATAGCCTGGCATCACCATCAATTCGTTGGCGTCGGTTTGTTGGCTGACCAACGAAAAGGGAAGTGGAATATGAAGTTCATGAGCATAGTCGCCCTTGGCGATCATGGTATAAGACGCGAATACCGAATTATGTTTTATGCTAACACAAAGTGCAGGCCAAAATCCTCTGGCAGCAATCAATTCTCCATCGGCTGCTCGCGAGTTATGGTTAGAGCCAATGGTAGCGCCGGCTGCTATATTGCTTTGGCCTTGCACTACGGCTGCGCAAAGAAAAGAGTTGTTGTGATGTTGCTCATGCCCGGGAAAGATCAGGGAGTTCAATACCTCGCAGCAAGAAATGGTGGAGTTGTCGCCCAGATAGGAGTTGATCAGCCGCGCTCCATATTTTAGCTGAGAGTGGCTGCCCATCATAAAACGCACGGCCTTTACCCCATAGAAGATGCGACAGCCAAATCCGATGATGCCATTGACCAGTTCGCATCCTTCTCCAATTTGCGTGGTCGCTTTTTCGTCGGACGATATGGTCAGGTTCTTGAGTTTGTTGGCGCCTTTTATATAGGCGTCACTGCCGATCCAAACATCTTTGATGATATCGCAATTCTTGATGACGGTTCTCTCACCGATCTTTCCATAGTATCCTCTTTTTCTGTCAAACTTGTCATCGGTGAACTCCCTCAGTTTGTCGAGCAGTGGTTGGTCGGCCCGGTACTTTGACCAGATCCAGGCGTCGGCAGCGAGCATGCCATTAAAGGGTAATACTTTTCGTCCGCCGTTCTCGTTACAGATCTCCATCCAGATCCTTACCGATTCATCTTCTCCTTGTTTGACAATGCCGTTTCCGAATTTGGTATGGTTAGAGACCGAGAGCTCTTTGATGTTGACCAACATTACGTCATCGCCTACAATGTAGTGGCTCATAAAACTAACCTGGTCAATGACCACATTATCTCCCAGATCGCAGCTGATGATGGTGCTATTGTAAATACCTACGGGCATCCGCAGGTTATTAAATTCATGATACAAGGGCTGCAAGATGCCAATGCGAATGCGCCCAAAGAAACTGCAGCGTTTGATGAGTCTTGCATCGAAGGGATCGGCCACCTCCACATGATTCCAGTCGTCGGCGCTGTTATCGTTCTTTTGCAAGATCTGGATTTCTTTGGCATTTAGTTTTCGGTAGGTGTGACCGCTGCGGTGCTGGCGATCGCGCAAATAGTATTCGTCTTTTCCCTTTGGGAGAAAGGGCTTTTCGATAAAGCCAAATCCCAGCGAAGAGACGGGTTGTTTGTGAATTATATTCATAGGTAAGGATAAGGTATAGGGTAGGTCGTTTCGCTTTTACTCCACCGTTACCGACTTGGCGAGGTTGCGGGGTTTATCGACATCACATCCTTTTTCGATGCCTATATAATAGGCCAACAGTTGTAGCGGAATCACATTGAGCAACGGAGCCAGCATCTCATCGGCGGCCGGTACGGTCAGGTGCGCTTCGCAGAGCTCGATGGCGGCCTGGTCCTCTTCGGTAACTATTCCGATGACCCTTCCTTTTCGGGCCTTGATCTCTTGCATATTGCTCAGCACTTTTTCGTGGTAGGAGTCTTTAGTGGCTACCACGACCACCGGTAACTGGTCATCGACCAGCGCAATGGGTCCGTGTTTCATCTCGGCGGCAGGATATCCCTCTGCGTGAATGTAAGAGATCTCTTTTAGCTTGAGTGCTCCTTCGAGTGCGATCGGAAAGTTATATCCGCGACCGAGGTATAGAAAATCGCGCGCCTGGGCATATTGTTTGGCGACCTGTTGTATAGGTTCGATACAAGAAAGTATCTTCTCGACTTTGGCAGGGATCGCTTCGAGCTCGTGCAACAGGCCGGCAAGTCTTTCGGCGCTAATGGTGTTTCTAAGTTGCGCGATCTTAAAGGCGATCATGGTAAGAACGGCCAGCTGTGCCGTAAAGGCCTTGGTAGAGGCTACTCCGATCTCGGGTCCTGCGTGCGTGTAGGCACCTGCATGGCTCATTCTGGCAATCGAAGAACCTACTACATTGACCACTCCCAATATAATTGCACCTTTGGCCTTGGCATTTTCGATGGCCACCAGCGTATCGGCGGTCTCACCACTTTGTGAAATGGCCAAAATTATATCACCCGGATGAATAACCGGGTTGCGGTAGCGAAACTCCGAGGCGTACTCGACCTCTACATTTAGCCGGCAACACTCCTCGAAAATATATTCGGCCGTTAGTCCCGCATGCCAGCTGGTGCCGCAGGCGATCATTACTATGCGGTTGGCCTTTTGCAGCGCTTCGCTGTATTGCTCGATACCGCTTAGCGTAATGGTGCCGTTCTCGGCGTGCAGTCTTCCGCGCAAGCAATCGAAGATGGTCTTGGGTTGCTCAAAGATTTCTTTGAGCATAAAATGTTCGTATCCTCCCTTTTCAATGGCCGCTAGTTCAATGTCCAGCTTTTGCACATAGGGAGTAAGCCGTTCGTTGCCCAAATTTTTTAAGATCAGCTCCTCTGGTTTTACAATAGCTAGCTCGTAGTCGTTCACATAGACCACTTCTTTGGTATACTCCAACATGGGAGAGGCGTCCGATCCCAAAAAATGCTCTCCCTGGCCTACGCCGATCACTAGCGGGCTTCCTTTTCGGGCGGCGATGATCGTGTCGGGCATTTCCTGGTCGATCAATAAGATCACGTAAGCGCCAGTTACTCGTTTTAGTGCAATGCGAATGGCCTCTTCGAGTGAGCAGGCATTGTTTTGTTTGATCTCTTCTATGAAATTCAGCAATACCTCGGTATCGGTATCACTTTTAAATTCATATCCCTTGCTGAGCAGTTCTTGTTTAAGCTGGCTGTAATTTTCGATGATGCCATTGTGGATCATGGCCAGCGTTCCGCTGGCGGAGAGGTGGGGGTGCGCGTTACGGTCGCTGGGCTCCCCATGCGTGGCCCAGCGTGTGTGGCCGATACCGGTGGTTCCGCCCAGTTCTTTTCCGAGAATGGACTCTTCTAAAGAGGCGACCTTTCCTTTTTTCTTATAAACCCGTAAAGTTGAATCCATCAGTGCCACTCCGGTACTATCGTATCCGCGGTATTCTAACCGCTTAAGTCCTTTGATGACAATGGGATAAGCATCGCGTTTTCCGGTATATCCAACAATTCCACACATAAGCAGGGTTTTGAGGAACAAACCTACGGATAGGGGGTCGTTTTTCAATAATTCCCGCAGAAAAACGCATTAAATAAATAGTAAGTAATTGCCCTTATCTTTCTGCTAATCAACCCAGTATGTCACTGAGCATCCAATAGGCCGTACCGAAATAAATAAGCAGGCCGGTTACATCTACCAGCGTAGCGATAAAGGGGGTAGAGGAGGTCGCCGGGTCGGCGCCCATGCGTTTGAGCAAGAGGGGAAGCATAGAGCCCATCATGGTTCCCCATAATACAACACCGGTCAGTGCCGTGCCAATGGCCAGCCCCACCGTAGCGTAATGAGGACCAAATAAACCCAGTGAGAGGTGCCCGGTCGTTACGATCAAAAAGCCCAGCACGCCGAGGGTGAGGCCCATAAAAAACCCCGATTTGATCTCTCTGCGCGCTATGCGCCACCAGTCCTGGATGGTGATCTCGCCCAGCGCGAGAGCTTGTATAATAAGCGTGGCTGCCTGAGAACCGCTATTGCCTCCGCTCGAAATGATCAATGGAATAAAAGTAGAGAGTACCAGTACTTGCTCGAGAGTTTGCTGAAAGCCAGACATGGCGGCGATGGTAAAGGTTTCTCCGACAAAGAGTATCAGCAACCAGATGATCCTTTTTTTGTAGAGCTTCAGCAAGGGAATGTCCAAGTAAGGTTCTTCGAGAACCTCGGTACCTCCCATCTTTTGCATGTCTTCGCTAAACTCCTCACTGGTTACCCACAGAATATCATCGATGGTAACGATGCCCAGCAATTTATTACTTTGGCTGACTACCGGAAGGGCCACCCGGTTATTCATTTTAAATATCTCGCCGGCGGTTTCTTGGTCATCTTCGGGATGAAGGGCGATCACTCTTCCATCGATGAGCTCCTCTACTTTTTTATTTGGATCGCTTAAGATGATATCACTGATACGAACATCGTCGATCAGCTCTCCTTTCTCATTGATCACATAAATAACGTTGATGGTCTCGCTGTCTTTTCCATATTTGCGAATGGTGGCAAAGACCTGTTCTACCGTATCGGCTGCATAGACATACACATAGTCGGGCGTCATTAGTCGGCCGATGCTATTTTCGGGATAGCCCAGCAGCGATAGGGTGATCTTTCGTTCTTCGGGGTCAAGCAGTTTTATGAGTTCGCGTACCACGTTGCTGGGTAACTCTTCTAAAAAGTCGGTACGGTCGTCTGCGGGCAACTCGTTGAGCAGGGAGGCCGTTACAGAGGCGGGTAATTTGTGAATGATACTTTTTTGCGAAGAGATGTCCAGTATTTTAAATACACTGGCCGCCCGGTGCATCGACATCGACGTGATGATGGTGGTATCCTCGTCGGGATAGACGTCTACCAGCTCGGCCACCTCACTGATGTTTTGATCGTCCAAAAAATCGCGAAGGGCCGCCCCGTCTCCCGATCGAAGCAATGCTTCGAATTCGGAGGCCAACATGGCTTGTGATTGCTCGGCGGACATGCTTCAAAAGTACAAAGGAATATGCGTACTTCGCAGTACGTTTTGTTATGTTGCTTCCTTGTCTTTTTATGGCCCCTACGTTGCATCGGGGCAGAGGTGTGTTTACCGACCAACCGCTGCAAGCAGGGCAGCTTATTGAGCGTTCTCCCGTCATTGTCTTAAGTCAAGAGGACCGCATCTTGCTAGACAAGACAAAACTGCACGACTACATTTTTGAATGGGACCCGCAACAGCAGCAGTGTTGTATGGCACTGGGATATGTGCCGCTCTATAATCATGGTTGCCCCAGCAACTGCGAGTACGAGATGGATTTTGACGAAGGGTATATTTCTATTCGAACCGTTCGGGCGATTGAACAAGGCGAGGAGCTGCTCATCAATTATCACGGCGATTTTGATAATTCAAGCCCGCTATGGT
>JBILFN010000158.1:0-2628 GCA_044351575.1 Chitinophagaceae bacterium | reverse complement strand
CCCCCTACACCACCCATATTGATGGGCATGCCTCCGCGGGTGGGCAGCGGTTGCGCTCTGGGGTCCTGCGACCATGCTTGCCAAGCGACAAGGCAGAGCAACAGAGATAGATATGTTCGGCGTAATAACAAACGACAGGCAGTGTTTTGGCGGCGCCACAAATTTAAAGGCTACAAACGAAAGGGAACGTTAAAACAAACTAGCGCGCAAGGTACTGTCTTGCAATAATTCATCGATCGTGATAAACCGCCGGCCCACCTTTACCTGCCTAGACACCAGTCTTAGCCCGTGGCTATAGTCGGTATACCACCAAACATGCCCTTGGTAAAAGGGCTGAATAGGCGCTCCGTGGGGCTTATGCCATCCATAGATGCCAACGCGGTCGCTAAGAACAGAATCCCCTCTCGCATTGACAAACACGATATCTTTCTTTATGCCGGCTATCAATCCTTTTTGCTGTTTACGCTGCCCTTCGATTATTAGATGGTGGTGCCACATAACAGGTGTACTGTCGCGGTGTGCATAGAGAGGAACAGGCGATAGCTTTAATCGGGCCTGCTGGTAAATAAGATCGACCAACCTTGGCGTGGGCGCAACGCAGTTCAGCATTGACAATACCCTCGAGGCTCCTTTTGCGGTAAGACTTACGCGGGCCCAATCTTGGTCGTTGCCTACACTCAGGTAATCGGGAGCTACAAAAAAAGTAACGGTTACCAACGACGGCCCGGCGGGGACCTTGACCTGCACCGGAACAAATTGGGTAAGAAAAGATGGCACCTGCCCGGCTTGCACCCACTGCACAATAAGTGAATCGCGTGCCGCCCATCCCATTGCCGCCGCCTGTTGATAAAATACGGACCCGCCGGCAAACGCATCGCGCCTGGGCAGCGACAGGGTTTGGCTCGAACGGCAAGACAGGGCCGAAACCAAATAACCAATCAGCAGCAATCGGATCATAACCGAAAGTAGCGCCTTGTGCTCAAATTTCACAACGGGGCATTTGCCTTATATTTGCGAAAATTTTCTGCGATGAATCTGCACGAATACCAGGCCAAGGAATTGCTAAAAAAATATAATGTTCCCGTACAGGAAGGCGTTGCTTGTGCCAGCGTGGCCGATGCCAAAGCGGCCTACGAAAAGATCAAGACCAGCTTCGGCAGCCCCTTTGCGGTGGTCAAGGCGCAGATCCATGCCGGAGGCAGAGGAAAAGGGACCGTAAAAGAGACCGGTATCAACGGAGTTAAGGTGGGTAAGACCGAAGAGGACATTGCAGGCTTTGCCGAAAAGATCTTGGGTGGCACGCTTGTAACATTGCAAACCGGACCTGCCGGTAAGACTGTAAACAAAGTTTTGGTTGCACAAGACATGTACTACGACGGCCCCTCCGAAAGAAAAGAATTTTATCTCTCAATACTGCTCGACAGAAGCAAAGGGCAAAATGTGATTATGTACAGCACCGAGGGTGGTATGAACATCGAAGAGGTAGCCCACAACACCCCCGAGAAGATCTTTAAGGAGTGGGTGCACCCCGGTGGCGGGCTGCAGGGTTTTCAGGCTCGCAAAATTGCCTTTAACCTTGGATTGAGTGGCGACGCCTTCAAGAATGCCGTTAAATTCGTGACCAACCTTTACAATGCCTACGTAGGATTAGATTGCTCCATGCTCGAGATCAATCCGCTGTTCAAAGCAGCAGATAACAAGATCGTGGCCGTAGATTGTAAAATGAATTTGGATGATAACGCCCTTACCCGCCATCCCGACCTGGCCGCTCTGCGCGATGTGACAGAAGAAGATCCCACCGAGGTCGAAGCCGGAGAATACAATCTGAACTTCGTTAAGCTTGATGGCAACGTAGGCTGTATGGTCAACGGAGCAGGACTGGCTATGGCCACCATGGATATGATCAAACTGAGTGGTGGCGAGCCTGCCAACTTTTTGGATGTAGGCGGAACGGCCAATGCACAGACCGTAGAGGCCGGATTCAAGATCATCTTAAAAGATCCTGCCGTAAAGGCCATTCTCATCAACATCTTTGGAGGTATCGTACGATGCGACCGTGTGGCGCAGGGAGTGATCGACGCCTACAAGAATTTGGGCAACATCAATATACCTATCATTGTGCGACTGCAAGGGACCAATGCCACCGAAGCTAAAAAACTGATTGATGAGAGCGGGCTTAAGGTTCAATCGGCCATCTTGCTGAGCGAAGCGGCCGACCTGGTAAAAAAAGCAGTAGCCTAAACAAGATCGCTAACAGATCGAACGTACGGAGCTAACAGCAATACTGATTTTGCTAAGGACACGACGATCGATCTTTTGATCGCTGGCCTATCCATTGATTGTCTGCTCGCCCAACCAGCGTTCCACCTCGTAGATCGGCGAAAAAAGATAGATGGCGCCACTACTAATATCGCGACATTTGTAGCGCTTGCGCAGCTTCTCCCCTTTTACGAATGTTCTGCCGTCAGCGATCCGAAACGAATCTCCTTGTTGCAATTGCTCGAGCAAACAACTTCCCGGCTTCGGCACATCATAGCTCTTTAGTACACGCATCAGCGATTCTTCGGCACAGCTGCTGGCTGCAGGATTCTGTAACGATCGCTTTAGCTCTATTTGCAACTCGCCGGG
>JBILFN010000157.1:0-2644 GCA_044351575.1 Chitinophagaceae bacterium | reverse complement strand
ACGATGGCCAGGTGATGCGCAAATTGTATGGTGCAACGCGCCCCGTTACCGCAAAAGCTACCAGGCTTTCCGTTAGCATTAAAGTAGCGCATCGAAAAATCTTTGTTCGGTGCGGGCTCCAGTAAAACAAACCCATCCGCCCCTATGCCAAAGCGTCGATCACAAAGTTTTTCTATTTGTGCGGCGGTCAGTATTCCGTACTGGCCATTTCGATTATCGCCGAGCAAAAAGTCGTTTCCTGTTCCCTGGTACTTATAAAATCGGAGGGCGCTCATAGCTTGTCCGCAAAGGTTCGCAAAAAGCGTTGTATCAATTTTTCTACGGCCGCCTGCACATTTTGCGAGAACGTTTGAGAGACGCGGTTGGCCACCACCGCATTCAATGCCAAGCAATGATGCCCTAATAGCCGGCCCAATCCGTAAATAGCGGCTGTTTCCATTTCCATGTTCGAGATGCGGTGCATGCCATGGCGAAACTGCGTAAGACTGTCAACGAATTGAGGATGCTTTAGTCCAAGTCGCACCACGCGTCCTTGCGGCCCATAAAAACCGGGCGCTGTTATGGTGATGCCGTAATAAAGGTCCGATACGAATGGGGCCAGCAACGAAGGAGCCGCGCTACTAATGTAGGGTAGACCCGATAAATGATGAAATTGGGTTTGCGAACAAAAAGCATCAAGTAGGGCAACCTCGTCTGTCGTTGGCTCAAGTTTGTAGTAATGAAGCAAATTGTCGATACCCAGTCCGTGAGTTGAGGCGACGAGCGAATCGACGGGAATATCCTTTTGCAGCGATCCGGTGGTGCCCAGCCGGACTATCTGTAGGGTGCTCAGTTCTTTTTTAGGTATTCGAGTCTCAAGGTCCACGTTGACCAGTGCATCGAGCTCGTTCATCACAATATCGATATTGTCGGGTCCTATGCCCGAAGAGAGTACGGTGATCCTTTTTTGACCGATACGTCCGGTGTGGGTAACAAATTCGCGGTATTCTCCCTTGTGTTCAAGCTGGTCAAAATATTTACTGACCTCGGCTACACGGGCGGGATCTCCTACGGTAATGACGGTAGGGGCCAATTCTTCGGGGCGAAGGTCGAGATGGTATACGGCACCTCGCGAATTGATGATGAGTTCAGAGGGAGCGATCGGCTTCATGGATGTCAAAAATAGTGCTTATTTTCGCAGCGTTTCTATCGGGTCCTGTGGCCGAGTGGCTAGGCAGAGCTCTGCAAAAGCTCCTACAGCGGTTCGAATCCGCTCGGGACCTCGCTTTACCCTCGTCAACTTATTGTTGGCGGGGGTTTGTTTTTCTGCTGTGGTTCTCGTGTTGTGGTGTAAATTTGTATGCTATGCTGACCCAAGAAGAAGAGAATTTTATTGCCTACTGGCAACAGCACCGTCTGCAAAAGAAAAAATGGATCAAGCAGCTGGCCGTGGGGCTACCCATGGGGATGGCCCTGGTCATTGGCATTAGCCTTAATTTGGCGTCTGGCTGGTATACGCGGGCGCAGATGGTATTATTCAGAGAAAGCGCCTCATTGGTCATCGTATTGCTGGTCGCAGCGCTGGCCATGGTCGCCTTTATGGTCGTTTTTTCTTCTCGTCATCGCTGGGACCAACAAGAACAGCGTTATCTCGAGTTCATGCAGCGAAAAGCTGCTCAGTCGGGTCAATCAGACAGTAAAACGCAACCTTCATCAACCTTGTAAATTATTTTAGCCATGAATACGTTTCGCAACATCAACTTTGGTTTTATTTTATCGACGTCGCTGGTATTGTTCTTTGCCGGGTGCGTAAAGGATAAGACCTGTGTACCCAAGACAGTGGCTAGCGAACAGGCTACCATGCAAGGGTATGCCACCGCCAACAGCATGACCGTTCAAGCTCATCCCAGCGGTATGCTCTACCAGATCGTAAGTCCCGGTAATGGCGCTACTCCTAATCTGGCCTCTAGAGTGTCGGTGCGATATACCGGTAAATTGATGAATGGGACCATCTTTGATTCTCGTACTACTACTCCGGCGGAGTTTACGCTGGGGCAGGTGATCACAGGATGGCAGTTGGGGGTTCCGTTAATTCAAAAAGGAGGTACGATCCGACTGATCATTCCCTCTTCATTAGCCTATGGCTGCACGGCTACAGGACCCATTCCGGCCGATGCGGTACTCTTTTTCGAAATCGAGTTGGTAGACGTAAGATAGTGTCATGCCTCACGAAGCGATCTCCACCTTTGATATTTTCAAGATCGGTATTGGGCCTTCTAGCTCGCATACGCTGGGCCCATGGCGTGCTGCGTTGCGCTTTGTAGAAGAGCTTAGGGCTGCCGGCGAACTTACGCAAGTGACCTCGGTGCGGGTGTTATTGTATGGCTCCCTGGCAAAAACAGGTAAGGGGCATGGTACCGATGTAGCCGTTCAGTTAGGTTTGTCTGGCGAGGATCCCGTACACTTTCCGGTAGAGGAACTTCAGACTCGTTTGGCTGCCATCGCCGCCATGCAACGTCTACTGTTAGGAGCTAGTCACGAAATTGTTTTTGATCCACGCGAAGACATAGATTTTTTGATCACCGAGACGCTTCCCTTTCATTCCAATGGGATTAGTTTTTTGGCCACCCTTTCTTCGGGAGCGAATCGTGCTGCCACCTTTTAT
>JBILFN010000081.1:0-7992 GCA_044351575.1 Chitinophagaceae bacterium | reverse complement strand
TTGGCCGCTCAATGCGGAGACGCCTCGCAACTGGGCATCATTACCACGGCCATCGACAAGCTCGATAAGATAGGGATCGATAAAGTAAAGGACGAGCTGGCTCAAAAAAAATTATCGACAGTGCAGATCGACCAGATCACCTCTTACCTGGCGATCAGCGGCAACCTGTCACAACAACTGGAGCAGCTACGGTCGCTACTAGGCCAACAAGCCGAGGCGGTAACAGCACTCGAAGAACTACAACAACTGCTAGATAACCTGCAACGCCAACACGTCAATGCGGTGCTAGATCCGACTCTGGCCAGAGGACTTAACTACTACACAGGTACCATCTTCGAGATCAAGGCCCCGCCACGGGTAAGTATGGGCAGCATTGGCGGCGGCGGACGATACGACGACCTGACCGGCCTTTTTGGAGTTCCGGGCATACCCGGCGTAGGACTCTCGTTCGGCGTGGACCGCATCTACGATGTGCTCGAGGAGTTGCAGCTTTTTCCAACAGACAGCAGCCTGGGAACACAGCTATTGTTCTTTAACCTGGGCAAAGAAGAGCAACAAGCCGCCTTTACTCAATTACAATTACTGCGCGAACGAGGCATCGCATCCGAACTATATCCGGAGGCTGTAAAATTTGACAAGCAATTCAAATACGCAGAGAAAAAAAACATACCCTATATCGCCATCGTTGGTCAAGAGGAAATACTAAATCAACAGGTCAATATAAAGAACATCCGCAGCGGCGAACAAAGAACATTTTCGTGGACCGCGCTGCAAACGCTTTCGCTTAATTGGTAAGCACCTATTACAAGGCTTCGTAGACAATGGAGGCCCCTTGCCCCACGCCCACGCACATAGTGGCTAAACCATACCGTGCTTTTCTTCTTCTTAATTCATGGAGCAACGTGGTAGAGATGCGCGCCCCGCTACAACCCAATGGATGCCCGATAGCGATTGAGCCCCCGTTCACATTTACACGCGCAGGATCGAGTTGCAGCTCTTGCATGCAGGCAAGCGACTGCGAAGCAAAGGCCTCGTTGAGTTCGATCAGGTCAATATCTTGCAGTGAAAGTCCGGCTCGCTGCAATACCTTTTGCGTGGCAGGTACCGGACCAATACCCATGATGGCAGGGTCAACACCGGCCACCGCCATTGCCACCACTTTGGCGATCGGCGTTAGCTTGTGCGCGCGAAGGGCGCTCTCGCTGGCCAGCAACAAGCCGGCAGCACCGTCATTGATACCCGATGAATTACCCGCCGTAACGGTACCGTTCTTCTTGAATGCAGGCGAAAGAGCCGCTAGTTTCTCGAGCGAGGTTTCGCGAGGATGCTCATCATTGACCACCCAATTAATAAGGCCTTTGTTTTGTATCTCTACGGCCGTGATCTCTTGTTCCCACCAACCGTTCTTTTGAGCTGCCGCATATTTCTGCTGAGAAGAAAGGGCGAATTGATCTTGCTGTTGTCTGGTAATGGCAAAGCGTTCGGCCACGTTCTCCGCTGTCTCTCCCATGGTATACGGATGATAATGCGAAGCCAACGATGGATTGATAAAACGCCATCCCATAGTAGTATCGAAAAGTTGTGCGCTGCGATCGAAAGGCTGGGCCGATTTGGCCATCACATAGGGAGCCCTGCTCATACTCTCGACTCCTGTAGCCATAATTAGCTCGGCATCACCGGCCGCTATTTGACGGGCACCATCCATGATGGCCTGCAATCCCGAGGCACAAAGCCGATTGACCGTAGTGCCGGCCACAGTAACGGGTAAGCCAGCCAGTAAGACAGCCATTCTGGCCACATTGCGATTGTCTTCGCCGGCTTGGTTAGCCGCTCCGGCGATCACCTCTTCGATAGCCGACGGGTCGAGCGTATCGTTGCGTTTATGCAGCGCGCGCAGCACCGTGGCGAGCAGATCATCGGGGCGTACCGCACTCAGTGATCCACCGTAGCGTCCTACCGGGGTTCGAATGGCATCCACCACATAAACAGATTTCATAACAGCGGTTTAAGGGCAAATATCCGTTAAATACTTAAATCCCTCACCAGGCAGTTATCTTTGCATCACATGAAAAAGACGGCGGCAGAAAATATCAGAACCTGGAGTTTGCAACAGATCGAACAGCATTTTGAGACCAGGGGCGAAAAAAAATTCAGGGCGCGGCAACTCTATGACTGGATCTGGCAAAAGAATGCCATGAGTTTTGCCGACATGACCAACCTGAGCAAGGAGATGCGCCAACACCTGGGTGAACAATTCGTATTGCCCGCACTGACCGTCAATGCCACCCAATACTCCGAAGACGGAACGGTCAAAAGTCGTTTTATGACGTGGGATGGCCATGCCGTGGAGGGTGTCTTGATACCCACCGAAAAGAGATTAACGGCTTGCGTGTCTTCGCAGATCGGCTGTTCACTTTCTTGTAAGTTCTGCGCCACCGGCTATATGGACCGCAAGCGAAATCTGCAATTCGACGAGATCGTCGACGAGGTGGTCTTGCTCAACAAAGAAGCGCAGCAGCAACATCAAAAAAAGATCAGCAATATCGTATTTATGGGAATGGGCGAGCCATTGCTCAACTATAAACAAGTGTTACTGGCCATCGATAAGATCACGTCTCCCGATGCGCTCGGCATGAGCGCTCGCCGTATTACGGTCTCGACCGCCGGTGTGGCCAAGGGCATTCGACAATTGGGGGACGATAACGTGCGTTTTAAACTGGCGCTTTCGTTGCATGCCGCCAACGACCAAAAGCGCAACGAGATAATGCCTATCAACGAATCGAACCAGATTCGCACGTTGGTAGAGGCCCTCAACTATTTTTACAAGAAGACCGGCAACGAGATCACCTTCGAATACATTTTATTCGATCAGTTCAACGATTCGCTGCAAGATGCCGAAGAGCTGGTCAAGATCTACCGCCAAGTACCTGCCGATCTGGTCAACATCATTGAGTATAATCCAATCGATAAGGCTCGCTTCAAAAAACCCTCCGAAGAAAAAACGACGGCCTTTATGGAATACCTGGCCCAAAAAAGAGTCAATGCCCGACTTCGTAAAAGCCGGGGAAAGGACATCGATGCCGCCTGCGGCCAACTCGCCAACAAAGGATAAGCCGCCTACTTTAAACCTTTTGATCGCTATCAGGTCTTATAAAGGCAGACCCCCTATAAAAGGCTGCCCTATAACACCATCATATGAAATCGATCATCACCCTTCTACTCGTTAGCGGTTTACTGGTAACTGCCAGTGCCCAAGACAAACCGGCCCCGCATCCTCCGCGCCCTCCTTACCGCACCGAAAACAGAATGCAAGGGAACGAGCTGTTGATGCAACGACTGCAACTGACCCCCGCACAACGTGAGCAACTTAAAAAAGAACAAGAGCAGGCGCTCGAAAAAGTGCTGACCCCCGATCAAAAAAAGAGGCTCAAAGAAATGCGCCAGCAACAACAGCAACGCAAAGTAGAGATGCAGGCTCGCCAGCGTCAGCAACTCAAAGACCGCTTATCATTGACCGACGATCAGGCTACCAAGTTGCAAGACCTGCAAAAGAGTTTTATGGAGTCCATGAAAAAAAATCGCCAGCAACTTGATCAGACCATCGCACAGCAGCGTGAACGCACTCGCGAGATGATGGAAACACACCAGCAATCGCTTAAGAAATTGCTGAGTGCGGAACAACTCGAAAAATATAGAATGATGATGCGCGATAAAATGCGTGACGGCATGCAACGGTTCAGAGAGCGTACCGGCGGACCTGGCCCACAATCGCCCGCAGACAGAAGACCTCGCCTGGACCGTAGACCTCCTTTGCGCAACGGAATGGCTGCCGAACCGCACCCCGATACGCTGTAATTGACCTACCTTTGTGGCGTACTGTTGAAAAACAGCACTCCCCCTACATGAAAAAATCAGCTTCGAATCCCTTTACCAAGTTTGGGACCAAAAAGAGTAACGCTGCCATCAAAGAGCAGTTTCGGCAAGAGAAAAGAAAGGCCAAAAAAGAGCGAGAGGCTTTCTTTGAGCAAAAGAAGGCCGCCGAACGAGTGGCCCGTGGCGGCAAGACCGCGGCCGATGTAAAAGGTAATTTTCCAAAGAGTCATCCGATAGTGACACCCCCCGAAAGGATGCCACTCAACAAGTATCTGGCCCATGCAGGCGTTGCCGCACGCAGAGAAGCGGCCCTGCTGATCAAAAAAGGGCTGGTCAAAGTGAATGGCGTGGTCATGCTCGAACCCGGTTGCCGCATAGCCCCCCAAGACGTAGTTACTTATAACGGAAAAAAACTTTCTCCGGCCCGCGAGTACGTCTATATTTTACTGAATAAACCCAAGGATTATATTACGACCACCGACGACCCGCAAGGAAGAAAAACGGTTCTCGATATAGTCGGGCAAGCGACTACCGAACGGATCTACCCGGTCGGACGACTCGATCGCAACACCGCCGGCGTATTGCTATTGACCAACGATGGCGAACTAGCGCAACAGTTGACCCATCCTAAGAACCAGGTCAAAAAGATCTACCAGGCTACCCTCGATAAACCCCTCGAGAAAAAAGATTTTGACAGACTATTGCAAGGTATCGTGCTCGAAGACGGACCCGCCTCGGCCGATGTGCTGGCCTATGCCGATCTAAAAGACAAATCGCAAGTAGGTATTGAAATTCACAGCGGTCGTAACAGGATTGTACGTCGCATGTTCGAACATCTGGGGTACGATGTAAAAAATCTCGATCGAGTGGTCTTTGCCGGTCTGACCAAAAAAAACGTGCCCCGAGGTAAATGGCGATTTCTGAGCGAAAAAGAAGTTCGCGATCTTAAACATTTCGGAAAAGGCAAGTAACCGGCCATGCAACTTTCTTCCCTTATACTGGCCGAGACCGACCATTGGATAGCACTCAACAAACCTGCGGGGTTATTGTCGGTGCCTGACCGGTTTGGCAAGGAGCCCTCCCTTAAAATGATGCTGCGCGAAAAATATGGTAACAGCTGGGTCGTGCACCGGCTGGACCGTGATACCAGTGGCGTAATATTATTTGCCAAAGACGAGAACACGCACCAGTTGCTCAACAAGCAATTCGAAGAAAGACGCACCGAAAAGATATACACCGGACTGGTGTTAGGTACTCCGGCCGAGGAACAAGGCAGCATTACCACGCCCATCGCAGAACATCCTGCGGGCGACGGTCGAATGATGACGCATGCCAAAGGAAAACCGTCTCACACCGATTACCAGGTAATCGAGCGACTCAGTCCTTACAGTCTGCTGAAATTTGTCATTCATACCGGACGCACGCACCAGATTCGCGTACACCTGCAATGGCTCGGACATCCTATTGTCTGCGACCCGCTATATGGCGATGGAAAAACCGTATTGGTCTCATCGCTTCGCAAAAAATTTAAACTGTCCAGATTGGCAGAAGAAGAAAGACCCATTCTTTCCAGGCTGGCCCTGCATGCAGCGCAACTTTGCTTTCTCGATAATAAGGACCAACCACAACGCATCGAAGCTCCCCTGCCAAAAGACCTATCGGCCACACTGGCCCAACTTAGAAAAGCGCAAGTAAAAAAATAATTGTCCGATCGACAACCCTTTACTGGGGCTGTATACATTCACAGCGATAGCGAATGGCACTATTCTTACGCAGCATTGCGGCCACACCACAGTATTTCTCGAGCGAGAGATCGATGGCCTTTCTCACCTTGTCTTCGTTTACCGGATCGGTCGTAACGGTGTAAAGCAGGTCGATATCGGTAAAGACCCGCGGATGATCGGAGGTCTGGTCAGCTGTGCTTACTACGTGTAGCCCCGTAAACGGCACTCGCATTTTTTCTAAGATCTCCACCACGTCTACAGCAGAACAACCGGCCAAGCCCGCCAGCAACAGGGCCTTTGGACTCATGCCCGCCTGTAAATTGCCATCCATCGATACCGATCCTGCATTCTCTTGTACGGCTTCGAACAACAGCTTTTCTTTCCAATGAGTAGTAACCGTCATGATCTGCTTTTTTTACGGGTGAGCAAGCTCGAAACGCCCAACAAAGAGGCGGTCCATTTACTATAGGTTTCTTTGGTCAATAGTTTAGAATCGTTAAGGGCCTTGTACGTTAGAAAAAGTCCCAGCGGAAGTAACACGAAGGTGGCCAGCCACATTCCCACAAACGGGGTGAGCGTATCTTCCTTGGCAAACTTCTCTCCTATCGTACTCGAAAAATAGAAGAGCATAAAAAATGCAATGGCAAAGATCAGGGGCGTTCCCAATCCTCCCTTTCGAATGATCGCTCCCAACGGTGCCCCTATCAGAAATAGTATGATGCAAGCCACCGATAAAGCCAACTTGCGATGCCATTCAATAAAGTGTCTGCGTACACTGCGGTTCTTATCGGAAAGTACGCTGTACAACGATTCGGCACTCATCCGAATCGAGGCGGCCGAACTCTGGGTGGTGCTTAGCAAAATGGCAAGAGAAGAATCGGGCAATAGTTGGCGAAGTTGGGTCTTACCCTTAAGTAGTTTTTTCTCTGCACTACTTGGCGCCGAAGCGGACCAGGTTGTATCCATCAACCCATAAAAGGAAAATTGCGTAAGCATGTCGCGGGTCATGCGATTGACCACCGTATCGCGTTCGCGTCGCAGCGAGTCGATGGCTCGGTTTAGCTGACGCATGCTGAACATCCGCTCATTGTTCTTATTTACGCTGTCTGCCGTACGACTACTAAAGCCAAGAGCGGCCAGGTCGAACTGTTTGGTGTAGGTCTTAAAGCTGGTGCGGATGTACTCATTGTTGCCTGCGTCGAAAGGATTTCCACGCTCTTGATAACGGGATCCATCTTTTAAATGAAATTCCAAGAAACGTTTATTGCCGGTAACCCGCATGACCCCGCTTTTGGCCATCACAAAATTGTCCTGCAACAGATTGCCCTGCTCGTAGATGATCACATCGCGTATTACACTGTCGTTAGATTCCTTTTTTCCGACCTTGATGGCATAACCGCCGATCCGATCATAAAAAATACCCTCCTTAAGATTAAAGGCCGGCTTGGCATATACTATATCGGCCAGCAGCGTTCTGGATTTAAGGTTGGCCACCGGTATCACATAATTCGAGAATAGAAAGGCAACGAAGCCGATCAGGATACTGAGAAAAAAAAGCGGGCGCATAAACCTTAGCAGCGAGATGCCGGCCGACTTGATGGCCACCAGCTCAAAATTTTCGCCCATGTTCCCAAAGGTCATCAGTGACGACAACAAGACCGCCAGCGGTAAGGCCAGTGGCACCAGCACCGCGCTTTGGTAGCCGATAAACTCCAAAATAACGCCGGGCCCCAACCCTTTACCAACAAAATCATCGATGTACAGCCAAAAGAATTGCATCACCAACACCAACAACGTAATAAAGAAGGTGGCGATAAACGGCCCGGCAAAGGACCGAAGGATCAGCTTATCAAGTTTTTTAAACAAGTCGGTAAACTAAGGCCGTCTTTAGTTGCCAAGTCGGTGAAACAGATCTTTGACCTGGTGATCCCACAGCAGGGTTTGGTCTTTTATCTCTTTCTTTTCGGCAAAATCTTTAATGACCAATATCGTCTGGTTAGTGATCTCCGATTTATCGATGGCGAACTCAAAATATTCTCCTTTGGGTGCGGTTACCCAGCGATAGCGAACGAATTTATCTTGCTCTTTTTCGATAACCTCGGCCTGCTCTACATTTCCATCCCACCCAAAATAGAACATCCCCTCGCGTTCATCTACTTTGTCGGCGAACCACTCACTCAATCCGGCCGCCGTAGACAAAAACTCATACAAAATGGTGGGAGAACAACGGACCGGAAATTCCAATGTATATAACTGCTTGCTCATGTGTGTATCAATTGCACCGATGCAATAATAGAGAAAATAACACCAAACACAAAACGGGAGTTTTTTAGCGACAAACAAGGCGAATTCTCTCTTGTAGGGCCCCTGCCCTATCCTATAACTTGAACTCCCA
>JBILFN010000156.1:0-2667 GCA_044351575.1 Chitinophagaceae bacterium | reverse complement strand
ACGGGCAAATGCGCCCAGTGCCACCGATACGATCGATTCATTGGTATCGAAACTCAACAGGTCCTGATGCAGATAGCCCATGGTGGTACCCCGGCTTCTCTCTACCGATCCCTTGCTGGGTTGGTATTCGCCTACCAGCAGTTTCAGCAGGGTCGATTTGCCAGTACCGTTATAGCCGATCAGTCCAATACGTTCGCCCGGCTGTATATGCCAGGTCGCATCTTGCAAGATGGTCCTTGCCCCAAATTCAAAACAAACATTTTGTAGTCCCGCCAGCATAAGAGGCGCAAAGGTACGCAGACCTAAGGGTGCCCGACAACCATTTTCAGGATATTTTGTTTTATGGACATGAGGGTTAAAAGCTTGGGAATAATGTTCGCCTTTTTCTGGATGACGTCGGTAACAGCGCAAACCCGCTATACGCTCAACGGGTTCATAAAGGATTCCCTGTCAGGAGAGGTCGTCTCCGGCGCTTCCATCAAGATCAACGGCCAAACTCGTGGCATTCTCAGTAATCAATTCGGATTTTATTCCCTCACGCTTGATCCCGGCAATTATGTACTGAGTTTTTCGCATGTATCTTACCAAGTACGCACCCTTTCGGTGTCGCTCACGGGAAATCAAACCCAGAACATAGATCTGGTGCCGAGGTCTTCGGCCATACAAGAAGTAGTGGTCTTTAGTAAGAAAAGAGATGGCAATATCACCGCCGCTCAACTTGGCAAGATCGATCTTTCGGTGGGTCAGATAAAATCGCTGCCGGTACTGATGGGAGAAGTGGACATCTTAAAGACCATTCAGTTGTTGCCGGGCGTTCGTAATGCAGGAGAGGGCAATGCGGGTTTTTATGTGCGTGGCGGCGGGCCCGATCAAAATCTGATCTTATTGGACGATGCGGTCGTCTATAACACCGGACATTTATTTGGATTCTTCTCCATTTTTAACGGGGATGCCATTCGGAACCTATCACTTATAAAAGGAGGGATGCCGGCTCAATATGGCGGTCGTCTCTCATCGGTGCTCGATGTATCGATGAAAGAGGGCAATGCCAACGAGTACCAATTTGATGGAGGCATAGGACTTATCGCCTCTCGTTTTTCGGCGCAGGGCCCCATCGAAAAAGGGAAATCCTCTTTTATCCTGTCTGGCAGAAGAACCTATGTGGATGCGCTCATTACGCCATTCGTCAGCAAGAACAGCAGCTTCTACGGATCCGGATATTACTTCTACGACCTGAATGCCAAATTCAATCATCGATTCTCGAAGAAGGACAGACTTTTTATAAGCGGCTACTTTGGAAGGGATGTGTTCGATTTCAATAATAACAAACGGTCTTTTAGCACCAGCATTCCCTGGGGGAATGCCACTGCCACTGTTCGCTGGAATCACGTGTTTGGTCCTCGATTATTCTCGAACACAACGGCCGTTTTCAATAATTATCGCTTTCAATTCGCTGCCCGCCAAGAAAATTTCTCGGTCGGTCTAAACTCCGGTATCAGAGACTGGTCGATCAAATCTGATTTTGATTATTACCCCTTGCCCGGACACAAATTAAAATTCGGTGTGGTGGCCATACACCATCGCTTTTTGCCAAACGTGGCCTCCGGCCGGCAAGACTCCGTTGTCTTTGCCCCCAATAACGAATCGGCAAAATATGCGATCGAGACCGCTGCGTATATGCAGGACGACTGGGAACTTAGTGATCGCTGGCAGGTCAACTATGGATTACGCTACAGTCGCTTTACGCAAGTGGGTCCTTTTACTCGATACAATAGGGACGCTTTCGGTAACAAAATAGACAGCGTCGTCTACGGGGCCCTTCGCCCGGTGGCCAGTTATGGTGGACTAGAGCCACGAGTCTCCTTTCGTTATGCCGTTCGGTCCGATCTATCGTTTAAGGCTTCCGTAAGCAGAAATATGCAGTACATCCACCTTGTTTCCAATGCTGGTACCACATTGCCTACCGATCTGTGGGTGCCCAGCACATATCGGGTAAGACCACAACTCAGCTGGCTTTATGCAGCGGGTCTCTTTAAGAATTTTATGGACAATGCCATCGAAACATCGGTGGAGTTTTATTATAAAGACATGCAAAACCAGATCGAGTATCGAGAAGGCTATACACCCTCGATCAGCGACCCGGAATCAGAGTTTGTTTTTGGAAGAGGTTGGAGCTACGGTTCTGAATGGTTTGTCAATAAAGTACGGGGTCGTTTGACCGGTTGGGTAGGCTATACACTGTCGTGGACATGGAGAAAGTTTCCCGATCTCAATGAGGGAAAAAAATATCCGGCCCGTTTTGACCGTAGACACGACCTGTCGGTAGTTGGCAACTATACCCTATCAAAAAAATGGAAGGCCGGAGCTGTATTCGTGTATGGCACGGGCAATGCTATTACGTTACCGGAGCGTTTTTATGTCATGAACGGGGTGTTGAATCAAGAATATAGTCGCATCAACCAATACAGAATGCGATCGTATCACCGAATGGACATCTCTATGACCTATACACCGACCCCTAAAAAAGTTCAACGCGTAAAAAGCCAATGGGTGTTTAGTATTTACAATCTGTACAGCCGCTTTAATCCCTATTTTATTTATTTCGATCAGGAGGGCACCATAGCGGGCGGCGACCTTAAGGTGTCGGCCAAGCAGGTATCCCTTTTT
>JBILFN010000080.1:0-8075 GCA_044351575.1 Chitinophagaceae bacterium | reverse complement strand
TCAGGCGGTGCGTAATGCCGTGGCCGATCTAAATGCGTTCGTACAAGAACACATTACCGGTATGAGTGTGGTCCAGGCCTTTGCTGCCGAGTCGCACGAGTTCGAAAAATTCAAAAGCATCAACCGCCATCATCGTAACGCAAACGTAAAGGCCATCTTTGCCTATTCTGTTTTTTTTCCGGTGGTAGAGATCGTGCTGGCCCTTTCGATCGGATTGGTAGTCTGGTATACCTCAAAGGAGGCCTTGCAGTTGCAGCAAAGCCAGCAGGGTACGGTAATCGCCTTTATTCTTTGTCTGAACTTGCTGTTTAGACCGCTTAGGGTCATTGCCGATAAGTTCAATGTCTTGCAAATGGGGGTCATAGCGAGCGAAAGAGTTTTTAAAGTACTCGATAATCCCGACGTATTGCCTTTGGGCGGAGCGGGTGCGCACAAACCTGCTCTCTTGCAGGGCAAGATCGAATTCGATCGGGTCATGTTCGAATACACACCCGGTACACCGGTGTTAAAAGGGGTTTCTTTTGAGGCCGCTCCCGGCGACACCATCGCCATTGTAGGGCACACTGGCAGCGGCAAGAGCACTATCATAAGTTTACTGACTCGTCTTTACGAGGTGCAATCAGGACAGATTCGTATTGATGATGTGCCGGTAGCCGACTATGATGTAGAGACCTTGCGATCGCAGGTGGGCGTGGTCTTGCAAGATGTCTTCTTGTTCTCGGGATCGGTGCTGGATAATATAACCCTGCGAAATCCCCGCATTACCCGCGATCAGGTCGAAGAAGCGGCCAAAATGATAGAACTGCATGAATTTATTATGAGTTTGCCCGGCGGGTACGATTTTGATGTGCGCGAAAGGGGAGCTACCCTGTCGCTGGGACAACGCCAACTGATCTCGTTTATCAGGGCCTTGTTATATAACCCCTCCATACTGGTGCTCGACGAGGCTACCTCTTCGGTCGACACCGAGTCGGAGCAGCTCATTCAGCGGGCAATCGATAAATTGATCGCGAACAGGACCTCCATTGTAATTGCTCATCGGTTATCTACCATACGTAAAGCAAACAAAATCATTGTTTTAGATGATGGTGTCTTGATCGAATCGGGCACCCACCAAGAGCTATTGGCCCAAAAGGGTCACTATGCCCGCCTATACGAAATGCAGTTTTCGGCCCTTGCCGAGGGCCCTTTATAATGGGCTTTATTCGAGTGATTTTCCGGCGATATTTAGCAAGCCTACCCTTATCTTTGCAAAAATTTTCAAGAAGGGTATGCAGCCAATACGCGCCAACATCATTTACTCAATAGTTTTCACCATTTTTTCCCTTCTTTTTTTAGGGTCTTTTGCCAGTGCGCAACAGCACGATCAGGGGCACCAGACTACCCCCGCTCAAGAAGCTACCGACCAACATGTGGGCGCCCACGAGGCAGCCGGGCATGGGGCTGAAGCAAATGCACCTGCTGAACCTAAGAAATTCAATGCCGCCGAAGTGATCTTTGGTCACGTTCTTGACGGACACGAGTATCATTTTATGGATATCGGTGATCATCCCGTAACGCTACCCTTGCCTATTATTCTTTATTCTCCGACCCGGGGTACCTGGGATATTTTTATGTCCTCTCGTTTCGATCACGGACATGCTGCACACAAAGGGTACCTGCTGCTTAACGAACATTCCATTCATGAGATGGGGCTCGATACGCTCACGGGTAAAAAATTCTCAGCCGGCGACATTGTTCCTGTCGATGCCGAAGGACACTACGATGCGACCGTGCAGTTCTACGACCTCTCCATGACGCGCAATGTGGTACAGATGTTACTGGCCCTTACCTTATTTGTGATCATTATGTTTCGGGTGGCCGGTCGTTACAAAAAAGGGGTGGGCATTACGTCTGCGCCAAAGGGATCGCAAAGTTTATTGGAACCCATCATCACTTTTGTAAGAGATGAAGTAGCTAAACCCAACCTGGGCCATAATTACAATCGTTATTTGCCTTTCTTACTTACGGTGTTCTTTTTTATTCTCGTCAATAACATTTTCGGCCTTATTCCCGGTTCGGCCAACGTAACGGGTAACATTGCCTTTACAGTCGTATTGGGTCTGCTGTCTTTTGTCGTTATCTTATTTAGCTCCAACAAACACTATTGGGGTCACATCTTTAATCCCCCCGGGGTCCCCTTTGGTGTTAAGCTGATCTTGGTACCCGTTGAGTTCTTGAGTGTTTTCATTAAGCCCTTTGCGCTTATCATTCGTCTTTTTGCCAACATGGTGGCCGGGCACATCATCATCATCTGTCTGGTATCGTTGATCTTTATTTTCGGTGAACTCAGCCCGATCGCCGGATGGGGTGCTTCTCCGCTGGCTGTAGGTTTTACCGTGTTTATTTACCTGATCGAGGTGCTGGTGGCTTTCTTACAGGCCTTCATCTTTACTATGCTGAGTGCGGTGTTTATTGGGCAAGCATTAGAAGGAGCGCATCACGACGAAGCACATGCCCATCATTAAAACGTTTTTTTTAACCCTCAATACAACCTAACATGGATCTAATGAACGTAATGCTGCTGGCCGAAATGGCAAATGCAGGAGGTGCAGTCGGAGCAGGTCTCGCTGCCATCGGTGCCGGTATCGGTATCGGACAGATCGGTAAGGGCGCCCTCGAGGCGATCGCCCGTCAACCCGAGGCAAGCAACGACATCCGCGGTAACATGATCTTGACAGCGGCCCTTGTAGAAGGTGCTGCGCTGTTCGCGATCATCGTGGGCTTTCTGGCCATGGTGCTCTAGTACCAGCCAAACCTCTTACTGCATCCAACGCACAGGGCCGCGGATGCAGTATTTAAAAAGACAAAACGAAACTATAATACCATGAATCTGTTAACACCCGGTTTTGGATTGCTGATCTGGACGCTGGTGGCCTTTTTGATCGTTTTCTTTTTGCTGGCCCGCTTTGCATGGCCGGCCATCATCAACGGTCTGCGCGAGCGTGAGAACAGTATTGCCGACTCACTGGCTACCGCCCAGCGCGTAAAGGCCGAGATGGCCCAATTGAAAAGCGAGAACGAAACGCTGTTGGCCAAGGCCCGCGAAGAGCGTGCGCAGTTATTAAAAGAAGCCCGTGAGACTAAAGATCGCATCATCAACGAAGCTAAAGAGCAAGCCAAGATAGAGGCCAATAAAGTATTGGCAGAATCGAGAGCGGCCATCGAAGCGCAAAAGATGGCAGCACTGACCGAGGTAAAAAATCAGGTTGGAAAGCTGGTGATCGAAGTAAGCGAGAAGGTACTTCGCAAAGAGCTGGGTAGCAAAGAAGCCCAAGAAGCCCATATTAAAGGTCTGGTCGACTCTGTAAAATTGAACTAAACTACTTATGCCCAACCCACGTTTAGCAGCCCGTTACGCCAAGTCGTTGCTCGATCTATCGATAGAGAAAGATCAGCTCGAAAAGGTGTATGCCGATATGTTGTGGTTGCAAGCGGTTTGCAAGAGCAACCGCGATTTTGTGAACTTGTTGCGCAGTCCGATCATTAAAAGCGATACCAAAGAAAAGATCGTATCGGCCGTTACGACCGGAAACGTGAGCGAGCTTACTGCTGCCTTTAATCGGCTGCTGGTCGCCAAAACACGCGAAAGTTATTTGCCCGAGATCATCAATGCCTTTATCGCGGCCTATAAAGAGAAGAAGGGTATCAAGACCATTCGTTTAACCACCGCTGTTACGGCAAGCGAAGAGTTGAAAAAAGCGATCGTAGATCAAGTAAAGAGCTCGGCCGGCTTTACACAGGTGGAGCTCGAAGAAAAAGTAGACCCGGCCTTGATCGGCGGGTTTGTTTTGCAGATCGGCGATCAGTTGGTAGATGCCAGCGTAGCCTATGACCTGCGTAGCATTGCCAAGCAATTTGAGAACAACGATTTTATCTATCAGATCAAATAACATCGAAAATAAAAACATATGCCAGAAATTAAGCCCGACGAAATAAGTGCCATCCTGCGTCAGCAGCTGAGCAACTTTAATGCTACTGCCGACCTCGAAGAAGTAGGAACGGTCTTACAGATCGGAGATGGTATTGCCCGTGTTTATGGTCTCGGAAATGTCCGCTACGGAGAGCTCGTTGAGTTCGAGAATGGTGTTCGTGCCATTGCCCTTAACCTCGAAGAGGACAATGTGGGTGTGGTACTTATGGGAGAGACCGGCGGCATTCAAGAAGGCGCTAAAGTAAAGCGTACCGGACAGATCGCTTCTATTAAAGTAGGAGAGGGTATGCTGGGTCGCGTGGTCAATACACTGGGTGCTCCCATAGACGGAAAAGGGCCCTTGACCGGCGAACTGTACGAGATGCCACTGGAGCGTAAAGCCCCCGGTGTTATCTATCGTGAGCCCGTTAAGGAACCTTTGCAAACCGGTATTAAGGCCATCGATGCGATGATTCCCATTGGTCGCGGACAGCGTGAGTTGGTGATCGGTGACCGTCAGACCGGTAAGACCGCCATCTGTATCGATACCATCATCAATCAAAAGGAATTTTACAAGGCCGGTAAACCGGTATACTGTATCTACGTAGCCATTGGTCAAAAGGCTTCTACCATTGCCGGTGTAATGAAGACGTTACAGGACAACGGCGCTATGGACTATACCATTATCGTAGCGGCCTCTGCTTCTGATCCTGCTCCGTTACAATTCTATGCTCCTTTTGCCGGTGCGGCCATTGGAGAATTCTTCCGCGACACCGGTCGTCCTGCCCTCATTATCTATGATGACTTGTCGAAGCAGGCCGTAGCCTATCGCGAGGTATCGCTGCTGCTGCGTCGTCCTCCCGGACGTGAGGCTTACCCCGGAGACGTATTCTATTTGCATAGTCGTCTGCTGGAGCGTGCTGCCAAGGTTATCAATGATGATAACGTAGCTAAGAACATGAACGATGTTCCCGATAGCATTCGCCATCTGATCAAAGGAGGCGGATCGCTTACTGCATTGCCCATCATTGAAACACAGGCGGGAGACGTATCGGCGTATATTCCTACTAACGTGATCTCCATTACCGACGGACAGATATTCCTTGAGACGAACTTGTTCCTCTCCGGTATTCGCCCCGCCATCAACGTGGGTATCTCGGTAAGTCGTGTGGGAGGTAATGCCCAGATCAAGTCGATGAAGAAAGTAGCGGGTACCCTTAAGCTCGACCAGGCCTTGTATCGCGAGCTTGAAGCCTTCTCTAAATTTGGAGGAGACCTCGATGCGGCAACCAAGAACGTAATCGATAAGGGAGCTCGTAACGTAGAGGTGCTCAAGCAGGCTCAGTACACTCCCTTTACGGTAGAAAAGCAGGTAGCTATTATTTATCTGGGTACTAACGGACTGCTAAAAGAAGTGGCTGTTGGTAAAGTAAAAGAGTTCGAAGAGCATTTCTTGATGGAGATGGAGAACAAACTTCCCGACGTGCTGGCCGAGTTCAAAAAAGGAAATCTGCCTGAGGATGGCATCAAGAAAATGGTCGAGTTGGCCAACGGGCTGATCCCTCAGTACAAGAAATAGTCGAGTATCTTATTTAGTGTTAAAATCCTTCGCCTCGGCGGAGGATTTTTTCGTTAAGGGTTCGAAACTTATAAACTCTCCGTTTGTTACAGCAGTATGGCTGTCGTACTCGACGTAAAAGGACTCACCAAGCGATTTACCGACCTTACTGCGGTCGATGATCTCTCTTTTTCGGTACCCACCGGTTCGGTCTATGGCTTTTTGGGACAAAACGGGGCCGGAAAGTCCACCACAATTCGCATGTTGCTGACGTTGATCAGCCCTACAGAAGGGGAGATCAACCTGTTCGGCATGCCACTTGCCTCGCATCGTTTTGAAATTCTCTCTAAGGTGGGCGCAATTGTAGAAAAACCCGATCTCTATAAATATCTAAATGGGATAGAACACCTGCGCATTTTTTCTCGGCTAAGCGGCATACGCCCACAAGAAAATAAGCTTAAAGCGTTATTGAATATGGTCGGCTTAGGTGCCCGCCTTACCAGTCGGGTGGGTACTTACTCGCAGGGAATGCGTCAACGACTGGCCCTGGCCTGTGCACTAGTCAACGATCCCGATCTGCTTATTCTCGACGAACCTACCAATGGGCTCGATCCGCAGGGGATCGCCGACATGCGACAGCTTATTCTGCACCTGAGTCGTGAGCAGGGTAAGACCATTATCGTATCGTCTCATTTGCTCAGTGAGATTGAGATGATCGCCGATCAGGTGCTGATTATCGACAAGGGCAAGAAATTGATGGAGGCCAGCATGCAAGATATTTTACAAAAGGCCATAGCACTCGATGTACAGCAGCAGCCTTCGCATCGCTATTTTCTGGAGGCTTATTTTTTATCACTAACCGGTCAATGATGTTTTTGCAAGTATTGCGCATAGAGTTATTCAAGATCTTTCGCCGACCCCGAACGTTTATCGCGTTCGGTGCCATCGCACTTATAATCCTGCTTATTCAATTTGCCTTAAAGGTCAATGGCAATGAGTTTATCTTATTCTTTACCGATAGCCAGACCGATACGTTCGAGATTCCCTTTGAGGGAATATTGAACGGTTACTTCGTTTGTGTGGCTGTCTTGCATATTATTTTGGTACATGTACCACTGCTGGTGGCGCTGATCGCAGGTGATATGATAGCGGGTGAGGCCAATAGCGGTACGCTTCGAATGCTGGCGACCAAATCGGTAACACGTACCGAACTGGTACTAGCCAAATTTGCGGCCAGTGCTATTTATGTGATCTTACTTCTGTTGTGGATGGCCTTGTTCGCTTTGGTAGGAAGTCTTTTGCTATTTGGGGCCAACGATCTGGTTGTTTTTAAGGAGACCGATCTTCATATTATCAGTAATACCGACGTGGTCTGGCGTTTTATCGCTGCCTTCTTTTTTGCGGCGCTTGCTCTTATTATGATCGCAGCTCTTTCCATATTGCTTTCGGTGTTTGCCGAGAACTCACTGGGCCCAATCGTTGCTACGGTCTGTATAGTAATTGTCTTTACCATATTGCAGCAATTAAAAGTGCCGGTCTTTGAGCAGACCATCAATCCCTGGTCATTTACCACGCATATGCTAGGCTGGAAGGGGTTCTTTTACGTAGAGAAGTCGGCCGAGGGGGTTACGATCAAAGGCTCGATCGAAAATCCCATCGCCCTGGTCAAAAGCGGAGCCATATTACTCGGATATATCTTCCTTTTTATTACGACCGCTATAGTGGCCTTTAGAAAAAAAGATATATTAAGTTGATGTTAGCATATTCGTCTATGAAAAAAATACTTGTTGCGTTGTTCTCGATGCTGGTGATGGTTACCGCTGTGCAAGCCAGTGATCCGATCGCTGTAGCCCTCTTGGCAAATGTCAAAAAAAAGTACGACCTGGTCAACGATTACAGCGCACGTGCCCGGCTGGTGACCAATGTTATCTTTATAAAGGCTCCCGTTTCGCAAGTAACCGTTTATTACAGAAAGCCCGATCAGTTGCTCGTTAAGAACGAAAAAGGCATCTCCTTTATTCCCAAGGGAACGGTTCACATCAATATGAACAATGTATTGGGGTTAACGAATTTCGAAGCCGTACTCTCCGGTACCGAAACCATAGATGGCGTAGTTTGCAGCGTAGTCAAGATCTTTCCTCTTTCCGAAGAAGAGTCCATTACGCGTGCTACTCTTTATATCGATCCAACACAGTTATTGGTGCGCCGATCGGTGGTAAGTACAAAAGAGAATGGAACCTATTCGATCCGGATGAAATACGGACGTTACAGTTGGTGTGGTCTTCCGTCAGAGGTGGCCATGGAGTTCAACACTCGCGACTACAAATTGCCCAAGGGGACAACACTCGACTACGATAATGGAACTCCAAAAGCGACCGGGTTACCGCAAAAAGGGAAAGTACTGATCCAGTACCAGGAGTACACGTTAAATAAGGGATTGCCAGCCTCGTTGTTTCGCTGATCTTTGCTTTAAGAGCGCACTTACTCTTCGATCGCCTCGTCTTTGGCATTGGCCAGCATGGCCCGCGATGTTTTACGCAACGGATTCTTTCGGTTTTCGGCATA
>JBILFN010000155.1:0-2689 GCA_044351575.1 Chitinophagaceae bacterium | reverse complement strand
TTATCGTTGAGGTTTTCATCGTTATCAATAACCAGCAGACCATGGCTGTGCCCATGATCATGACACGTGTGCATCAGCTGGTAGCTGGGCTGCGCAGGAACGGTGGGAGCACCAGAGCGTTTTTCGCCATTCATCTTTCTAACCAGACGCAGGCGCTCGGCATCTACTTGCTTTTGCTGCTGCTCGTCGCGTGCCCGATCGAAGTAAACAGTGCCATCTACGATCGTATAGAGCGATTTGGCATAGATACTCAACGGATGATCGCTCCACAACACTACGTCCGCATCTTTTCCTACTTTAAGACTTCCTACTTTTTCATCGACATGCAGCATAATGGCGGGATTGAGAGTGACCATCTTAAGCGCTTCCTCTTCGGTCACGCCACCGTACTTGACGATCTTGGCGGCTTCTTGATTGAGACGACGGGCCATTTCGGCATCATCGCTGTTGATGGCCACGGTGAGGCCGACCTTTTGCATAATGGCAGCATTGTAAGGAATGGCATCCTCCACTTCCATCTTATAAGCCCACCAATCGGAGAAGGTAGAGGCGAACGATCCGTGCTCCTTCATCTTATCGGCCACCTTATACCCCTCTAAAATATGGGTAAAGGTATTGACGGTATAGCCCATGCGGTTAGCTACTTCCATGGCGGCGTTGATCTCGCTTTGCACATACGAGTGACAAGTAATGAATCTTTTCTTCTCGAGTATCTCTACCAGCGCATCGAGTTCCAGATCGCGACGGGGCGCCACCGGCGCTGTCAACCCCTTTTTACTCTTGGCACTTTCATAGGCCTTTTTATTGCCTTCGTAAGCGGCCCAAACACGTTGATAATCTTTGGCGCGGGTAAAGGCATCTACCAAGATCTGCTCTACCCCCATGCGGGTGTCAGGATAACGATTATTGCCCAGCGGCGAAGAAGAACGCTTTACGTTCTCGCCCAGTGCAAATTTTATTTGTCCCGGCCAACCATTGAATTTCAGACCCTCGTCGCCGGCGCCCCAACGCAATTTTATCAATTGAGTCTGCCCGCCAATGGTGTTGGCGGAGCCATGCAAGATATGAGAGGTGGTAACGCCACCGCTCAGCTGTCTGTAGATGTTGATGTCATCGGGGTTAAGGTTGTCGGCAATACGCACCTCGGATGTAACAGACTGACCTCCTTCGTTGATAGAAGCAGCGGCAATATGTGAGTGCTCGTCTATGATACCGGGCGTTACATGCTTTCCGGTTCCGTCAATGACCCTTGCATCGGGATCTGATAAATTTTTTCCTACCGCAGCGATCTTTCCTCCCTTGAGCAAGACATCGGTCTCTTTGAGAATACCTTCCTTTTCGTTGGTCCAAACAGTTGCATTTTTAATAAGCAGTGTTTCGGATTTGGGCTGACTTCCTTCTTCCCATCCAAAAGGAACAAAGGGATAGATTACTTTTCCTAGCAGCGGAATTTCTTTTTTCTTGGACGAGTCGGCTTGGGCAGGAGCGCTCAATTTAACCAGCGTGGCCGTCCATGTTAACGGATTTCCCAATGAATCGGTTCCGACACCATTCCACTCGGTGCCATTGGAAATACCGCTGAGTCGGGTAGCCGAGGCCGGTAGCGGTTGTTCGCTGGCGCCACCCATAAAGCGGGCACCAGCCCCTCCGGCTCCAACATTTCTGCGCGTGCTGTCAGCTCCGGCAGCAGGACGCTGACGAACGGGAGCCGGCGCAAACCCGATCTTGACTTGTTTGCCATCAAAACTAAATTTTGACAACAAAGTATCTTTTGCATAAACGGTGGCACTGCTCACAGATTTCATCTCGAGCTGATAGGTCTCTTTTCCTGTAGCCGTGTTGACCGTAAGCAGATAAAGTCCATTCGCTGCTGCGGCATCTTCGCGTACGGTGTATTTTATTCCCTGGATCCAATTCTGTAACAACAAGGTCTTTTCATTGAAGAGAGGGCCGGACATCACCAGAAAATTGGCCAGCTTACCAACCTCCAGGCTTCCGACCTTATCGTCTACGCCCATTAATTTGGCAGGGGTTCGGGTTAACGCTTCGAGTGCCGCCGCATCACTCAAGCCGTATTCTCTGGCCTTCTGCAAATTGCGGGCAAAGGAGCCAACACTGCCAAGATCTGCCGTAGAGAGACAAAACGGAATGCCTGCTTTTTCAAAGGCGGCCGGCTGGGTAGGCGCCAGTTCCCAATGCTTCATGTCGTTGAGAGCCACAAAGCGTGCCTCTGCAGGATCTTCGACATCTTGCGCCAGCGGAAAATTAAGGGGCAAGATAAAGGCGGCATTAGTACCCTTTATGTCGGCAATGCGCTGGTATTCGGTCTGACCGGCTTTGATAATAAATTGTACCCCGAATTCGTCTCCGATACGATCAGCACGCAATGCATTCCATTTATCTCCGGCCTCGAAGATCTGAGGCAACGATTGTGATTCGTTCCACGATTTCAACGTTAGATTAACGCCCTCTTCGGCGGGTTGCGTCTTATACCATTGAGCATCGAGAAAAGTTTGACGAAGCAAAGCGATCGATCCCATCATGGAGCTGGGATAACTCTGTTGCGAACTGCCCTTATTGAAAGAGTAATGCGCCGATGCCTTGTCTTTGATGATGACCAGATTTTCTTTTTCGTTGGCCAGTGTAACCGCAACACCGGTACCCCTTGCTATACCATCCCGCACATGGG
>JBILFN010000016.1:0-23555 GCA_044351575.1 Chitinophagaceae bacterium | reverse complement strand
TGCAAAAGGAAAGGGGGGTAGCATGCACTTTTTTAGCAAGGAAAATAATTTTTACGGCGGCCACGGCATCGTAGGTGCGCAGATCGGCACCGGGGCCGGCTTGGCCTTTGCCGAGCAATACCGAAACAGCGACAATGTGGTGTTGACCTTTTTTGGCGACGGAGCTGCCCGGCAGGGGATGTTGCACGAAACCTTTAATTTGGCCATGCTCTGGAAACTACCTGTTGTTTTTATTTGCGAAAACAACAACTATGCCATGGGCACCTCCATTCAACGTACGTCCAATGTAGTCGATATCTATAAGTTGGCAGATGCCTACGAAATGCCCGCCGACACCATCGATGGCATGAGCGCCGAAGCGGTGCACAATGGCATTAGCAGGGCCGTTAATCGGGCCCGCGAAAAAGGAGGGCCCACGCTCATAGAGATCAAGACCTACCGTTACAAAGGTCACTCCATTAGCGATCCGCAGAAATACCGCAGCAAAGAAGAGGTCGAAGACTACCGCGGTAAGGACCCCATTCAACAGGTACTCCAAACCATACAAGAGAATCAGTTCGCCTCAGCGGCCGACATAGAGCTTATAAACCAGCGCGTGGATGCCATGGTCGCCGCCTCGGTTCAGTTTGCCGAAGAGAGCCCTTGGCCTGATGACAGCGAGGTGCTCAAAGACGTTTATGTTGATCCTCATTATCCTTTTATCACCGATTAATTTCTTCTATCAAAAAAATAGTTATGACCGAGCAACAATCTCCTCTCATGTCCCAAACCAACCAAGGCCCGCTAGACAACTTGAAAGAATTCTGGGGTGCATACAACAAACCCGTGTCGATCGTATTGCTGCTGATCGTGGTGGCGGTATCCGGTTGGTTTGCCTACCAGCAACTATACCAACAGCCTCGCGAAGCCAAGGCTCTCGAAGCCATGTTCAGGGCAGAGGAGTACTATCGTAAAGATTCCGCATCGTTGGCGCTCAATGGCGATGGTCAAAATCTCGGATTTCTCAAGGTGATCGATCGCTTCAGTGGAACCAACGCTGCCAACCTGGCTTCTTTCTATGCAGGCAGCTGCTACATTAAGCTGGGCGAAAACGATAAGGCCATTCAGTGGCTCGAAAAATTCAGTACTGACTCAAAAGGCGTTCAGGCTCGTGCCTATAAATTGCTGGGAGATGCCTACGCCGACAATGGCAAGAGTAAAGAAGCGCTGAATGCATACAAAAAGGCAGCACGTCACTTCGAAAAAGATGAAGTAAACTCCCCCGAATATCTTTTTATGGCTGCTTACTTGGCCGATCAAGTGCTGCAAGATTCAAAAGAGGCCATTGCCCTGTACGAGGAGATCCGCGAAAAATACCCCCGTAGTCAACAGTCCTACGATGCCGAAAAGTACCTGGCACGTCTAGGGGTCTATCAATCTGCCAACTAATCTAATCGCATCTTTTTGAACGTACAGCTTTTTATACCTTGTTTCGTAGATCAGCTGTTTCCGGATACGGCTTTCAATATGATGCGAGTGCTCGAGAAAGCGGGCTGTACAGTCTCTTACAACCCCAAGCAGACTTGTTGCGGTCAGGCAGCTTTTAATGCCGGATTTTGGGATGAGTCAAAGGCCGTTTGTCAAAAGTTCATCAACGATTTTCAGGGAACCGATCCCATTGTGACGCCCAGTGCCAGTTGTGCCGGATTTGTCAAAAATTATTACAGTCGTCTATTCGATAACTCCTCGGTTCATCACCAGGTGCAAGATCTTAAACAGCGCACCTTTGAATTTTCTGACTTTTTGGTGAATGTGCTTCAAAAAACAACGTTTGGGGCGCAGTTGAATGGAACAGCCACCTACCATGATTCTTGCGCGGCCCTTCGGGAGTGCAAGATCAGACAAGAACCCCGACAATTATTATCGAATGTAAAGGGCTTGTCGCTGGTTGAGATGGCCGATGCAGAGACCTGCTGCGGATTTGGGGGCACTTTTGCGGTCAAATACGATAACATATCGGTAGCCATGGGCGAGCAAAAGGTCGAAAATGCATTGGCCACCGGTGCCAACTATCTGATCTCGACCGACCTTTCTTGCCTTATGCACCAGCAGGGATACATCAATCAAAGAGGATATAAACTTACCACTATGCACCTGGCCGATGTACTGGTATCGGGTTGGTAAACTTAAACGCTATGGCCTATTGGTTAATGAAATCGGAACCCTTCAAGTATGCATGGGAACAGCTGCTCAAGGATAAGAAAACCTTCTGGGACGGCGTTCGCAACTATGCAGCCCGCAATAACCTGCGCGCAATGAAAAAAGGCGATTTGGCTTTCTTCTATCACTCAAACGAAGGCGTAGAGATCGTTGGAATAGCCGAGATCGTAAAAGAAGCCTATCAAGATCCTACCACCGACGAAACAGCCTGGGTGGCAGTAGATATCAAGCCATATCAGACCTTAAAGAAACCCGTTTCGCTTGCCGCGATCAAAGCAGACAAGCGGTTGGCCAACATGGCGTTGGTCAAACTAGGCCGATTATCGGTACAGCCGGTAACCGAAAAGGAATGGAAGATCGTACTGGAATTGGCAGGGCATTGAATCGGCAACAAAGCATTTCTTCTTCTATGCGATTTGTTGCTGCTAAGGTTCAATACGAGAATGAGTCTCCGTAAATTCTATTCCTTCTCGTTGCAAATCTTGTAATACCGGTATATAGATCTCTTTATGCGTCGGAATCTGAATACCACGTAACGTAATTTTCTCTTTCAGTAGTAACAAGGCGGCCATAGCCAATGGAAGACCCACCGTTTTTGCCATTGCGGTTCGCAAAGGATCGTCTCCTTTTACCACTAACTGGCTAACAACCTTATGGTCTTGACCTGCTTTACGGTAGATGATCTCGTGCAGCATGATGATCATATCTCGATCGCTGGAATCGAGAGCAAGCTTTTTTTCGAGTGCGTGTTGCAAAAGCGATGCGGGAGTAAATGAATCTACCCCCAGCGGCGCAGGGTCTTGATCGGCCCCCAAAAAATGTAATTGTCGATCGAAGAGGGGGTCTTGTTCTCTTAGGCGCTTTACCTCTTGCTGCAGACCACTTTGATTGAAATGATGATCGAACGCGGCTCCAAGGGTAGCGTGGGGCAAGTGATAGACGGGCGCATCTTTTGTTAGTGAAATCTGCATTAATTTATTCCAACCGCTCATGAAATTCGGGTGACGCAGGGTAGTACGAATAAAAGTTTGGGACGCTTCCAAACCATACAGCGAAATGTAAGAGAGGGAGTCACGATTAGGATACCAGGCATAGGACCCTAGTGTATCTATCTCTACCTTGTTCTCTTGCGCAAACAAGTTCTCGTAAGACAATGACACCTCCTTTCCGTTGAGCAGGTAGATGGCACCGGCCTGACCGGCGGTTACTACATTACGCGGATTCCAGCTGATCTTATAATGCCAAGGGTTATTATCCGATTCGGGCGCTACCAACCCACCACAATGAGAAATAAAAGAGTGAACCACTCCTCCGCTATCACGGATCTCGTCGAGTAGATCCATTGCACTCATATGGTCTATTCCCGGATCAAGGCCCATCTCACATAAGAAGAGCAGGTCTTGTGCGCTTATTTCGTTATCGAGGGCTTTGAGATCTTCGGTCACATACGAAGCGGTCAGCAGGTGTTTTTTCGCTTGCAGGCAATCTTTTGCCACCAGCAGGTGTAATTGAGGCGGTAGTAGCGAAATAACGATATCGGCCCGTTGCACCTCGGTTAAACGCCGAACCTGATCGGTAATATCAAACCCAAGAGCCTCCGCCCGGGCCGAGCCAGAGAGCTTAGACGCAGCCAGCGATGCATTCGCATCGATGACCCTTAGAAAAAAACCGTATTCGGGAGCCTTGCGCAGCAGGTACTCGATCAATACCGTAGAGGACTTTCCGGCTCCGAATAAAAGTATGGTTTTCATAGGGTAAATATCCCTCTTTTTTTAATTAACAAGGGTGGATAAAATAGCCTTAAAAAAGCCTGAAATTACAAGGAAATCAGCCCTTAAAAAAGTAGATTTGCATGCCCCCCAAAACGGGGTTTTTTACGAACATGGACGAACAGCTGAATCCCCAGGAAACGAGCGATTTTAACAGGATCACTCCTGTACAGATCGAAGAGCAGATGAAGACCGCTTACATCGACTACTCCATGTCGGTGATCGTAGGGCGGGCCCTTCCGGATGTGCGAGACGGATTAAAGCCGGTGCATCGAAGGGTACTGTATGCAATGAACGAACTTGGTCTCAATCACAATAAAGCCTACAAAAAATCGGCTCGTATTGTGGGAGAGGTGCTGGGTAAATATCACCCGCATGGAGACTCTTCTGTGTACGACGCCATGGTGCGGATGGCACAGGAGTGGAGCATGCGTTACACGCTGGTGGATGGTCAGGGAAATTTCGGTAACCAGGATGGAGATGGGCCGGCCGCCATGCGTTATACCGAAGCGCGTTTGGAAAAGCTATCGGAGCACATGCTGGATGACATCGAGAAAGAAACGGTCGATTTTCAGCTCAACTTCGACGATTCGGAGACCGAACCAACAGTATTGCCTACTCGTATTCCCCAATTACTGATCAATGGCTCTAGTGGTATTGCCGTTGGAATGGCCACCAATATGATGCCGCACAACCTCAGCGAGGTGATCGATGGTTGCGTGGCCTATATTGACAATCGCGAGATCTCCATTGATGAGTTGATGCAGCATATCAAGGCCCCTGATTTTCCGACAGGCGGGGTCATCTATGGAATGGAAGGGGTAAAGGCTGCCATGCATTTTGGAAGAGGAAGGGTAGTGGTGCGTGGAAAAGTAACGGTCGAAACCAAGGCCGGAGGCAGAGAGCAACTGATCATTACCGAAGTACCTTACCAGGTTAACCGCGATTCACTGACCAATCGTATCGGAGAGTTAGTAAACGAAAAAGTGATCGAGGGTATCACGCATGTCAATAATGAATCGAATCAAAAAGAAGGTACTCGTATCGTTATCGACATCCGTAAAGATGCCATTGCCAATGTGATCATAAACCAGCTTTACAAGCACACCGATCTGCAGACCTCCTATGGCATCAATAATGTCGCCATCGTAAAAGGCCGTCCACGCACGCTGCACCTGAAGCAACTGGTGCAAGAGTTCGTGGAATTCCGTCACGAAGTGGTGGTACGCAGAACCCGCTACGAATTAAAGGAGGCCGAAAAAAGAGCACATATCTTAAAAGGATATTTGATCGCACTCGATCATCTCGACGAAGTGATCGCACTGATCCGTAAGTCGGCCACGCCAGAACTTGCCAAGGAGAATCTGATCGGAGCAGGCTGGGGTCTCGACGAAGTGCAGGCCAAGGCCATCCTTGAACTTCGTTTGCAAAGACTCACCGGCATGGAGCGCGACAAGATCCGCGAGGAGTACGATGAGTTGATGAAGTTGATCGCGTGGTTGCAAGAATTGTTAAGCGATGAGACGAAGCGTTTTGACATCATCAAAAAAGAATTGCTCGAGATTAAGGAAAAATACGGTGATGCCCGTAAGACCGAGATCACTTATCTCGACGATGAGGTCAAGATCAAAGATCTTATCAAAGAAGAGGATGTCGTTATCACTATCTCTCATTTGGGATATATCAAAAGAACCCCTGCCGATGAGTATCGTTCACAGCGAAGAGGCGGACGTGGCGTGATCGGTGGCAAGACTCGCGAAGAGGACTACATTGAGCATCTTTTCGTTGCCTCTACGCATCACACCATGCTGTTCTTTACAGAAAAAGGCCGGGTATACTGGCTTAACGTATATGAAATTCCCGAAGGAGAAAAAACATCGAAGGGCAGGGCCATACAGAATTTGATGCAATTGCCGCCCGACGATAAGGTCCGCGCCATATTGGACGTCAAGGATCTCAAAGATGAGGCCTTCGTCAATTCGCACAACATTGTTTTGTGTACCAAAAAAGGCATCATCAAAAAGACCGCGCTCGAAGACTTTAGTCGTCCTCGCCAAACCGGTGTAAACGCCATTACTATAGTAGAAGGAGATGAATTGCTGCAAGCCCGTCTTACCGATGGAAACAGCGAGATTATGATGGCCGTTAAAAGTGGAAGGGCCATTCGATTCTCCGAAGAAAAAGTGAGGGCTACAGGAAGAGGCGCCATCGGTGTGGCCGGTATAGAGGTCGATGAAAAAGATGATGAGGTAGTAGGCATGATCTGTGTAAATCCATCTGCCGAAAATGCCCGCACCGTACTGGTGGTAAGTGAAAAAGGATTTGGAAAGCGTACCGCGGTCGATGAATACCGGTTTACGAACCGTGGTGGAAAGGGCGTTAAGACCATCAATGTTACCGACAAGACGGGTTCGTTGGTCGGCATGCTAGATGTAGCCTCTACCGAAGATATCATGATCACCTGCAAAAGTGGTGTTACCATCCGAATGCCGGTGAGTGGCATCAGCGAGCAAGGACGAGCCACCCAGGGAGTAAAGCTGATCCGAATCGATGAGGGCGACGATATAGCGGCCATCACGAACCTAGACGATCAACAAGCCGAAGGGGACGCTGAGGAAACAGGCTTACCTTCTTCGGGAGATACCCTGCCGGACAGTAATGCCACGCCAGACACTGTATAAAATTTGTACTTTAGAAAAATCAACCCTATAACATGAAATCTTATTTTTTACTGCTTGCAGTATTCTTTACAGTCGCCACCGCATCTGTAGCACAGAATTACGATCCGGTAAAGACATTGGTCATGCTCAATCAATTCGATAAGGCAAAGACCGATATCGATAAGGCTTTTAATAACGCCAAATACACGGCAAAGCCCGAAGCCTTTATATTGAAATCCATCGTTTATTCCTCCTTAGCCAACACCGATGGCAAAAAAGGTACCCCCGAAGGGGAGCAGCTGATCGCTGAGGCAGATGCCGCCTTTGCCAAATTCAGAGAAATGGATCCTACCATGGCGTTGCTGAGCGAGTCTATGTACCAGAACAGTGCGGTCAATCTCTATTCCAATTTCTATACGGGTGGCTACAACGAGTACAGCAAAAAGAATTGGCCCGATGCGCTTGTCAAACTTAAGAAAGCCATAGGCTATTCAGATATCTTGATCAAACTCAAACTGCTGACCTCTCCAATCGACACCAACGTTCTTATTCTGGCCGGTATTACGGCAGAGTCGGGCGGGTTCAAAGATGACGCATTGCAGTATTATCAAAAGCTGGCCAGTGCCAAGGTAGGAGGCGATGGATTCGAGGGCGTTTATCGCTACCTGATCACGTATTCGTTCGGGAAAAAGGATATAGAAGCCTTTGAGCGCTATAAGGCATTAGGAAAAGAAGTATTTCCTAAGAGTGATTATTTCGATTACGATAAGGTTGACTTTGCCGTAGGACTGGCCAATGGCTTCGAAGAAAAACTAAAGGCGATCGATGATCTTTTAGTTACAGACCCCGACAACTTTAAGGCTAATCAAGTACTGGGAGAGATCCTTTATGACACGCTTGACCCCCGTGATACAGAAGCCGTTTTACCGGCTAATTACGCCGAGCTTGAAAAGAAGATGATCAATGCATTCAATAGAGCGGCCAAGGCGAAACCCGGTTACGAGATTCCATATCTCTACATTGGCGATCATTTTATCAACAAGGCTGCCATTGTAAGCGAAAAAAGAGACCAGCATGCCCGAGACATGAAAGCCCGCACCAAGCCCGGAACCATGGCTTCTAAGGAAGATATAGCCAAAAGGGATGCTCTTGACAAGGAATATGGTGAAACCTTAGAAGGGGCCAAAGATCCGTACGAGGCTGCGGCCGCCATTTTTGCTGCCAAAGGGGAGCTGGATACGCGCGATAAGCAACAATATAAAAAGGCCGCAAGCTATCTGGCCGATATATTCTCATTCAAAAAGGCCATGGCCGGAAAGGCCAAGAACACGGCCGAACAGGCTAAATGGGCCGCAGAGGAGAAGAAATGGAACGATCGCTATGAGTCCATAAAGAACTGATCGGGTAAGGCCATCCACAGGGGTGGCTTTACTTTAGAAAACGCTACTTAACATAATATAAATTATAGGAAATAAATGGTTCAGTAAAGCATTCTAACACGGATCGATCCAGGGATATCCCGTAATATCGATAAGGCGCGCGTAGAGAGCTTATGATCTACATCGAGAACAACATAACCTATTAACTCATTGGTTTTAAGGTACTGACCAAGTATATTTATATTATTACTAGAAAGGGCGGTGTTGATGGCCGAAAGAACACCAGGTACATTTTTGTGAATATGCAAAATGCGATGGGCTCCGGTCTGTGGTGGCAAAGAAAGGGATGGAATGGTATGAGAGCCGTCACTAAAGCCTGTTTCGAGGTACTGAAAAAGCTTGACGCTTACATCTTCTCCGATATTTTGCTGGGCTTCTTCGGTGCTACCACCGATATGTGGGGTCAACAGCACATTAGGGTTATTTTGGAGCGGACAACTAAAGGTATCGCCGTTCTTTTCTGGCTCCCAAGGAAACACATCAATGGCCGCTCCTGCAATTTGGCCGGCATTCATGGCCAGATGAAGGGCCTCCAGGTCTACGACATGTCCTCTGGCATAATTAATAAGCATCGCTCCCTTTTTACACTGGCGCAATGTTTGCTTATTGATAAGATTTTGAGTAAGCGTGGTTTCAGGAACATGCAAGGTGATTACATCTGCCCTGGAAAGCAATTCTTTTAAGGAACGGCAACTGGTGGCATTTCCTAACGGTAGCTTATTTTCTATATCATAAAATACCACACGCATACCTAATGCCTCGGCCATTACGCTTACCTGGCTTCCGATATTACCGTACCCCACTATGCCCATGGTCTTGCCACGCATTTCACGACTCCCTTTAGCTTCTTTTTGCCAAACTCCCCTGTGCGCAGCTATGTTCTTGTCGGGAATACCCCGCAGTAACATAATCGAAGATCCTATAACCAGCTCGGCCACCGAACGCGTATTGGAATACGGGGCATTGAAAACCGCTACTCCTTTTTGGGTGGCGGCACGAAGGTCGATCTGATTTACGCCAATACAAAAACAACCGATGGCTTGTAATTTTTTAGCAGCCGCAAGAACGTTCTCTGTAATGGCGGTCTTTGATCGAATGCCTAATATATGTACGTCCCGTACCGCTTCGATGAGCTGTTGCTCGCTGAGCGCACGATTTATCTTCTCAACCTGCGTATAACCGTGCGAGCGAAATTTTTTGACAGCTGCATCACTGATATTTTCCAAAAAAAGAATTTTGATCTTCTCTTTGGGATAACTGGTATTGCGTTGTTGCGTAGTCATACGTTACAAATATACTTTTAAATAACAGGAACCCTATCTTTGACCACTCTTGAAAAAGCATTTTCTATACGCACTGTTCGTACTAATGATCGGTAGTTCGTCTTGCGGACTGATCGAAGAAAGAACTACTGCCAAAAGCGGTTACACCCCTCCTGCCCCCTTGTCCATTAGTGACGCCGAGAAGCAGCGTTACGATAAGTTGCTCACCCACTATTTTGATAGTACGCTGCTGGGGCCTTATCGAAATTTTAATGGGGGCATTTTAGTAGCCAAGGGCGGTACCATACTCTATGAGCAGTATCGGGGTTTCGAGGATATTCCAGGCCGAAGTCGTCCGCTTGCTGCCAATAGCTCGTTGCATATAGCCTCCTCTACCAAACCTTTTACGGCCATCGCCATCCTAGGATTGGTGAAGCAGGGTAAGATATCCCTTTCGGACACCATCACCCGATTTTTCCCTTCGCTTCCCTACCCTTCTATTACCGTTCGCGATCTGCTTACCCATCGCAGCGGGCTACCCAATTACCTTTATTTCATGGAAGCCTCTTCGTGGAACAAAGAAAAGATGGCGACCAACCAAGATGTGCTGCATGTACTCTGCACGGAGCGACCCGCCCGTCATGCACCTCCCAATAAGCGCTTTGAATACTGTAACACGAACTATGTACTACTGGCCCTGTTGATCGAGAACATTTCGGGCGTCTCGTATCCCCGTTATTTGCAAAAGAATATTTTCGAGCCACTAGACATGAGAAATACATTTGTCTACGAGCCTCGTTATTCCGATCGGAGCACTCCCTCTTATCAGCCCAATGGCCGGCCATGGCCTCTCGATTATCTCGATTTGACCTATGGCGATAAGAACATTTACAGCACACCGCAAGACCTACTCAAATGGGACCAAGCTTTGTACACCGATCAGTTGGTCGATACCGCACTCTTGCAACAAGCCTTTCGAGGATATAGCTTCGAACGACCCGGCACTCATCACTATGGGCTGGGCTTTCGATTGGAGTTTTTGCGCAATGGAAAAAAAGTGATCTATCATTTTGGAAGATGGCATGGCAACAATGCGGCCTTTACCCGATTGACAGAAGAAAAAGTAGTGATCATCATTTTAGGAAACCGGTTTAACCGGAACATATACTCAGCCGCCCATCATAGTTATGATCTCTTTGGCAACTATTACAATCAAGACGAAAGAGAAGAAGATCAATAACACAGCCGGTTCCTTATCGTAACATCATTGCCGATCTCGGATAATTTTCAGAACTTCCCTGTTATGAAGATCTTCAGTGCCGAACAGATAAGGGCGTGGGATGAGTATACTATAAGAGAGGAACCCATTTCGTCCGCAGCACTTATGGAAAGAGCGGCGGGTCGTTGCTTTGCCTGGCTAATGGCACAATTTCCCGATCAGGCATCGTATGTTATTTGTTGTGGCAAGGGCAACAATGGCGGCGACGGATTAGCAATGGCCCGAATGCTTGCGGAACAAGGAAAAAATATCTTGGTCTATGTGCTGGAGTTTGGCCACTTGGGCACTCCCGATTTTCAATTGAACCTTTCGCGACTACATAAATTCACGCATGTCAACATCCGGTTCGTACAGGCTATCGACCAGATACCTGTATTCGACCCCGCTACACCCGTTATCGATGCGTTATATGGAACCGGACTCAACCGCGGTCTCGAAGGCCTCAGCGCAGCCTTTGTTGAACATCTCAACGCAGCGTCGTGTGTTTGCATCTCCATCGATCTTCCCAGCGGGTTATTCGCCGATCGATCTTCGCTGTCACATCCCATAGTAAAGGCTACGCATACGCTTTGTTTGCAATCGTACAAGTTAGCTATGCTATTGGCCGAAAACGATCTTTACCTCGGGCAGGTGCATTTGCTTTCGATAGGGTTACATCCCGGATTTTATGAGCACGCTACCAGTAAGATCGAACTACAGCTACTCGACGACGTTAAGGATCTTAGACCCCTTCGTGCTAAAAGCGCGCACAAAGGAAATTTCGGGCATGCCCTCTTGCTGTGCGGACAACTTGGAAAAATGGGGGCCGCTGTCTTGGCTGCAAGAGGTGCGCTTCGATCGGGCGTTGGTTTACTGAGTTGCCAGGTGCCCGCATCAGGACTTAACATACTGCAAACTACGGTACCGGAGGCCATGTGCTTGGTAGATGGCAACCCAGAATACTGCACCCAATTACCAAAAGATCTATCGTTATATAGGTCAATTGGAATGGGGCCTGGGCTGGGCACGCATATCGATACCATTGCGGTCGTAGATGCGGTCCTTTCCACTTTTACAAGACCGATAGTGATCGATGCAGATGCGATTAATTGTTTGGCCTTAGAGCCCTCTTTGTTGAAAAAAATTCCAACGAACAGTGTGCTTACCCCGCATCGAAAAGAATTCGCAAGACTTTTCGGAGAGAGTGCCAACGATTTTGAACGCATGCAAAAAGCGATCGACCAGGCTGTCCATCATCAGGTATTTATTGTATTGAAGGGACACCATACCCAGATCGCTTGCCCCGATGGCACCCTCTTTTTTAACGGCAGCGGTAACTCGGGTATGGCCACCGGAGGCATGGGTGATGTATTGACAGGCATCCTGACAGGACTTTTGGCGCAACAAATTCCGGTGCTTCACGCGGTTCGGCTTGGGGTCTATTTACACGGATTGGCGGGCAACCTGGCTGCCAGCACCGTATCGGAGCCTGCCCTGCTTCCGAGCGACCTGATTGACCATCTGGGAGCGGCCTGGTTGGCCCTTGATTAATAGGCGCTGACCCCCTATCTTTGCCGCCCGAACACCCCCCCCTTTTTGGGGGGTCTTATCTCTCAAAAACTGAACTGCAGAAACAACGATTATGGACAAGTTAATTTATCTGGTTCCCCTTTCTGGTGTAATTGGACTATTGTACACCCTTGTTAAGTTTAATTGGGTTGCCAAGCAAGATGCCGGCACCGATCGTATGAAAGAGATCAGCACCTACATTGCCGAAGGCGCCATGGCCTTTTTAAAGGCCGAATGGAAGATCTTAGGCTACTTTGTAGTGGTGGTGGGTATGCTTCTGGCCTTAATGGCCAGCTCTAATCCTCACTCGCATTGGCTGATCGCCGTTTCGTTCGTAGTGGGAGCCGTCTTTAGTGCTACGGCTGGCTATATCGGAATGAAGATCGCGACGCTGGCCAACGTTAGAACTGCGCAAGCAGCCCGCACCAGTCTTAGTAAAGCGCTCAATGTATCGTTTACGGGTGGTGCGGTCATGGGCCTCGGCGTGTCGGGTCTTGCTGTGCTTGGCTTAGGAGGACTTTACATTATTTTAAAGCAAGTATTTGCTCCAGGCGCTCCGGTTAATTCCGACGAGATGATCAAGACCATCGAAGTACTTACCGGATTTTCATTGGGTGCAGAATCGATCGCTCTTTTCGCGCGCGTGGGTGGAGGTATCTACACTAAAGCGGCCGATGTGGGTGCCGACCTGGTAGGAAAAGTAGAGGCCGGAATTCCCGAAGATGACCCTCGCAATCCTGCTACCATTGCCGACAATGTAGGCGATAACGTGGGTGATGTGGCAGGAATGGGCGCCGATCTCTTTGGCTCTTATGTAGCCACTGTACTGGCCACCATCGTGCTCGGCCAGCAAACTACTGTCGTTTTTGGACAAGATCTGTTGGGTGGATATGCCCCCATAATACTCCCTATGCTGATCGCAGGTGTGGGTATAATTTTTTCTATTGTGGGTACCTGGTTTGTGAGCATTAGCGAACAAGCCGGTATCAATACCGATAATGTACAAAAGGCCCTCAACATGGGTAACTGGGGCTCCATCGTATTGACCGCTATTGCCTCTGCTGCCCTCGTTTATCTCGTGTTGCCAGAAGCCATGGAGCTTCGTGGTGTGATCTTTACCAAATGGGGTGTACTTGGTGCCATCGGCGTAGGTCTGTTGGTAGGAGCTCTCATGAGCATCATTACCGAGTATTACACGGCCATGGGTAAACGACCTGTGCTCTCGATCATCCGCCAATCCTCTACAGGTCATGCGACCAATGTGATCGGTGGATTGGCCGTAGGCATGGAATCTACCTTCTTACCCATCTTAGTTTTAGCCGGAGGTATTTATGGATCGTATCAGTTTGCAGGTCTGTATGGTGTCGCCATCGCCGCAGCCGGTATGATGGCCACCACCGCCATGCAATTGGCCATTGACGCCTTTGGACCCATTGCCGATAATGCCGGTGGTATTGCAGAGATGAGCGAGCTGCCAAAAGAAGTTCGCGAGAAGACCGATGTACTCGATGCGGTCGGTAATACCACAGCCGCCACCGGAAAGGGATTTGCCATTGCCTCAGCGGCTCTGACCGCCTTGGCCTTGTTCGCTGCCTTTGTCGGAGTAGCCATGCCCAATAATCAACACATTGATATTTACAAGGCCGATGTATTGGCTGCTTTGTTCGTAGGTGGAATGATCCCAATGCTATTCTCTTCGCTCGCCATACGGGCCGTAGGAGAAGCTGCCATGAGCATGGTAGAAGAAGTACGTCGTCAGTTTCGTACCATTCCGGGTATCATGGAAGGTACCGGTAAACCGGAGTACGATAAATGCGTAGCTATCTCTACACAAGCCTCTATCAAGAAAATGATGTTGCCTGGCGCTATAACCATCGTCTCTCCCCTGCTGGTAGGATTTTTGCTGGGCCCCGAGGCCTTAGGTGGATTTTTGGCCGGTGCCACGGTGAGCGGCGTGCTAATGGGTATGTTCCAAAATAATGCCGGCGGCGCCTGGGACAATGCCAAGAAGTCTTTCGAAAAAGGCGTAGAGATCAATGGTGAGACCTTCTATAAAAAATCGGAACCTCATAAGGCCTCCGTTACAGGAGATACCGTTGGTGATCCTTTTAAGGACACATCGGGCCCTTCTATGAACATTCTGATCAAATTGATGTCTATCGTATCTTTGGTTATCGCTCCTACGCTGGCTCAGTTAGAGAGCGCCAAGATGCCTCCCCCTCCACCGCCTGTTTCTCAGCCCGGTGGAATGTTAAATAACTATCCAGGCAATTACCTACATTGGCAAGAAGCCGTCAATGCAGAGAAAGCCCCAAATTGCTAATCATAACCATTACAATTGTCCCGCTGTTTCTACAGCGGGGCTTTTTTTTGAGCTAACAATACGAATCGATTCGTAGATTTATTACAAACACTATACCTAAAGTAAAACGCCATGACCGCAAAAATTCATAAGCCCACAGAAGGAGAACTTGAGATACTAGGCGTATTGTGGGAGCTAGAAGCCGCCTCGGTAAAGGATGTGCATCATAAACTATCGGCCTATAAGCAAACCGGATATACCACTACTCTCAAGCTTTTGCAGTTGATGTTCGAAAAAGGAATGGTAACGCGAACCGAAACAGGACGAAAGCATATCTATCGATCTTCCGTAGATCGAAATAAACTTCGGGAGCAACTTACCAATCGACTCATCGGGCATTTGTTCGAGGGATCGCCCGTTCGTTTGGCGCTGCAGGCCTTGCAATCTTCTTACTACCGTGCTAGCGAGGCTGAATTGAGTGAATTAAAAAAAATCGTGGCGTCCTTATAGAGGTCGAATACAGTAATCAATAACACCGCGGACAGGCTTCACTGTACTTATTGCCTAACAAGAAGCCAATGACCAGTTCGTGCGTGCCAGAGTTAAAATCGCGAAGGATATTGGTGCTGAACGATTTTTCGTACGCATAGCTCAGCGTGACCGTATTGCTTACATTGAGACCCAGCATTCCGGCAAATCCATCTTGATAGCGATAGCTGCCACCCAACCAAAGTGCGTCTCGGTATTGAACCTTTAAATTAGCCTCGGGCTGAATACCCATGGCGTTAGAGGAGCTCGCCTGAATGTATTTGGTCATGACCGAAGGCGTTACATTAAAATCTTCGCCGATCATAAACCGGTAACCAGCCGTTAAAAAAAGATGAGGAATCAGTTTGCTCTTTGTTAAGATGGAGGGATTATCATCTACAAAGCTGAGCGTTTGGGGTATTACATTTTGAGCCGCCAATCCTATAAAATAATTACGCGAGTAGAGCCATAGTCCGGCCGCCATTTGGGGTCGTAGTTTGCGCAACTCTCCGGTGGTCACCGATCCGAACGAAGGATCCGAAGGATCGCCAAAACCAGAAAAATCATGATTGGTCCTGTCGATGCGCACCGTGGTAATACCCGCCGATAATCCCGCAGAGAGATTCGTGGTTGGATTAAGACCAATGTGATAGGCATAACTGGCGCTGGCCGATAAGAAATTAAAGCTTCCGGTTCTGTCGTTGATAATACTGATGCCGGCACCATGGTGCGGATCGGCCGCCGTATAGTTCTCCCAATATGCTCTACCGCGAGGATTATTACCGGGCACGGCAAAAGAGGTAGACGAAGTTCTATAATCATTTTTCCCGATCGGTGCATGCAGCGTTAAATAGGTAGTACGTGGTGCTCCGGAAAGCCCTGTCCATTGGTCTCTGCCAGATATCTTAAGGTCGCCGTAATTATCGATACCGGCTATGGCAGGGTTAATGATAAATGGATTGATCACGTACTGCGTATAATGTGGCCGTTGCTGCGCAAAAACAGGCTGGGCAAACAAGAGTAGCGCCAAGAACGGTACCAACATACCAATGTAGCTATGTAAAGATTGTCGCCTCATTTGTTATCGAATTATATCCACATAGCCAGCTTTTCTTTTACGGCCGTTCTTAGGATCGATCACATAGTAATAAGTACCCACAGGCACATCCCTACCCTTTACTTTTCCATCCCATGGAGTAGCGTAACCCACCGAGCGGAAGACAAGGTTTCCGTAGCGATTTACCACCTCTACCGTACAGCCAGGGTAACTATCGAGGTACGGAATAACCCACGTGTCGTGTACACCATCTCCATTGGGTGAGAAGATGTTCGGTACCGGCGGATCTTTTAGTACTTTAATGAACACACTGCTGGTGTCACTGCAACCTTTGTTACTGGTAACGGTCAGGAGATAGGTAATATCGTCGGGTGGACGCGCCGTTGGGTCTACTCGGGTAGGATCATCCAAATACGTTGGAGGCGTCCAGGCAAAAGTGACCGGCATCGGATAGTTATTGGGTGGCGTTAACTGCACCTGCCCTCCCTCGAGCATTTGTTTGTCCGGACCTGCATCCGCATCGGGATAACCATTTACATAGATGGTCTTTGTGGCGATCGTACTCTTGCAACCAAAGCTGTTGACAATAAAATGGCTCACGATATAAGTGCCGGTATCGGCATAGGTGTACGAGAAACTGCCCAGCGTTCGCGTAGATCCATCAGCCATATCCCAGCTGTACGATTGTATGGTGCCATCAGCGGGATTGCTGGTGCTTGTAAATAAGAAGGGAGCTCCGATACATACGTCAATGGCATCGGTGGTAAATGAGGCGATCGGTTGAGGATGGATGGTGTTGAGCACAATGGTAGTATCGTGTACACAGCCATCGCCGGTGGTAGCGGTCAGCTTTACATTGTAGGGCCCGAGATTCACATACACATGCGAGGGGTCTACGGCGGTAGAATTATTGACCGTTCCACTGGGCGGATCACCAAAATCCCACAAATAAGTAAGTGTGCTTGACGCAGCGTTGGGAACGGTAGACAAGTTCGTGAACTGCACATTTGCATTGGGCAAACAGCTGATGGCAGGAAAACTAAAATTAGGCCGAGCCAATGGTTTTACTTCTACAGGAATGACCTTATCGGCGCTGACGCAATTATTGCTGGTGATCACATTCAGCTTAACGTTATAAGTGCCAAATGTGGCATAGGTACGCGTTAAAGCCGCGGCAGAAGTGGCAGTTATAGCACCAGCTCCATCCGCAAAATTCCAAACCCATTGCGTAAGGGTACCCTCAGTTGAAGTAGACGTTGAAGTAAAAGTAATAGGCTGTCTTTCGCAGAAAGGCTGAGTGGTAACCGTAAAATCTGCGATAGCCCTCTCCCACACTTTAATGGTACGCGTAAGACTATCCTTACAACCACCTGCTGTAGACGTATACAGGTAAGAGATACTGTAAGTGCCGGCACCCACGGCAGCCGGATTAAATACACCCGAGGCGGTTACACCACTACCGGAAAAAACGCCTGATCCTGGTACGTTTCCTATTTCGGTGGCTTGTGTAATCTGGTAAAGCGGTGCATCAAAACAAATATTGGGAATGGCATTGAACTGTACCTTAGGCGCCGCATTGACAGTAATGTTTTGCGTTACTTCACGCATACAAACCCCACCCGAATAGGCTCGGAATTTGATCTGGTAGGTTTTGGTAAGCGGTGATTGAAAGTTTGGATACAGATTACTGTACACCCTTCCAAAGACGGGGTTATCATCGACGAACACAGTGGCGGGCGCACCAATGTTATCCCACCAGATCTCCACCTTGGTAATTACACCAGGAAGAACCGTTGAATTATTAGTAATGCGGACCGAGTCGTTGGCACAAAGCGTACTTGGACTATTGACCGTAAAGCTGGCCACCGGAAAACTTCCATTCACCGTCAATTGCTGATTGATGGTATCCTTACATCCCTGGTTGCTCGTAACGATGAGCGATACCGAATAGTTGCCGACCGCAGTATAACTATGCTGTGGATTTTGCAAGGTAGAAGTATTAGGATTGCCGGGTGGAGAAGCATTGGGATTGCCAAAGTTCCATAGCCAGGCCGTAATGGTCGAAGGAGAAGCAACACTACTGGTGTCAGTAAACTGAGCATAGGTATCGCTAAGACATACTTCGGGAATAATATAACCTGCCCTGGGCTTTGGATGTACCAGCAACGGAGCAACCTCATTGACACTTACGCAACCATTGCTGGTAGTGACGGTAAGCGTGATACTAAAGGTACCCGCTGTGGCAAAATGATGAACCGGGTTTTGCAACGTTGAGGTATTTTGACTTCCACTGCCAGGATCGCCAAAATTCCAGGACCATCCCGTAACCGTTCCTACGTTGGCCACAGACTGATCGGTAAAGCTTATGGTGCCCGCCTGGCAGACAGGAGAACTAGTCGTGTACGCAGCTTGGGGGAGTGGCCAAACAGTAACAGCGGCACTTCCGCTTTGAGATTGCGAACAGATCGTTGCAGACCCATCGGTAACGCTTAGCAGTGTATAGGTGTAGGTGCCTGCTGTAGAAGTAGGCACGGATACCGTAGCGGTATTTCCTCCTGTGGTAGTTACACTCAACGTAGCTCCCCCATTGATCGAATAAAAGAATGTGTAAGGAGCCGAAGTACCTGCACCGGTAAAAGTGATCGAAGGCTCAGTTGCATTGAGACAAACACTGGTGGTACCGGAGATGGTAGCGGTAGGAAGAGGATTAACGTTTACGGTTACTGTACCGGTGGGAGTTCCGGCGCAGACTGTGTTATTTATATCTACCACCCCTGTGAGACTATAGATAAAGGCTCCCACCGTGCCCGTAGGTACTGGCAACGTAACGGAACTGGAAGATGTAGTAGTAGAGATGGTTTGCGCAGCTCCCCCATTGATAGTATACGTGAACGTGTAAGGCGGATTGCCATCCCCACCTGTAAAGGTGATGTTCGGCGGCTGCGCATCTTTACACACATCGATGCTACCGGTAATTTGAGCCGTGGGATTGGTGTTGATGGTTATGGTGACCGTGGCAGCTTGCGTTTGAGCGCACTGGCCGGTCCCTGACTCTGAAACACTAAGCAGATTGTACAGAAAAACGCCAAGTGTATTGGTCGGTGCCGTAATGGTCACGGAGTTAGTATTGCTAAGCGTTGTGGCCGTTAGGGTGGCACCCCCATTGATGTTATAGCTGAACGTAAAAGGCGCCGTACCGGATGCACCCGTAAAAGTGATGGTGGGCTCAGGGGCATTGATGCAAGTGGTGGCTGTACCCGATAACGTACCAGTGGGAAGTGGATTGATCGTAACCAATTTAGTGATCGTGTCGGATCGACAACCGATATCGGTGATCAAAGAATAGGTGGCACTGTAAGTGCCCGCTACCGCATAGGTGTAGGTTGGGTTTTGTGCTGTACTGGTACCATTGTCGCCAAAATCCCAACTTACGCTGTTGATCGGTCTTACGCCGGTATTCGAAGTATTCGTAAACTGTGTAGGGCTGCCCACGCAAGTGCCCGAAAAGGTAAAATTCGCAGAAGGACGCGGCAAAACCTCCAAGTCAAAATTTATTTCTTGCTCACCCCCGCATCCATCAGGCGTGGGGTTGGTCGCCAATACCTTAATAGGATAAATTCCGGCGTTCGTTATCGTATACTGTGTGGAAAGCCGATACACGTACAACAAACGACCATTTACAACCGTGGTAGAGGTAGGAGTAGGATTGGGGATCGAAACATTAGCCAACCCCTGCCCGTTCAACGACGTGCCAAAATCCCAGTTGATAGAAGTGGGTTGATAAGGGAAGGTCATGGAAAAATAGAACGGAGAGGCAATGCAAGTAGCGGGGAAGTTAACGGAAGCATTGGGATTGTCGATCGATATAAATTGGTATAGGTCCTTTACGTTGGCGCCGGCAGAGTATCCATACGACTCGGCGTTAGCATATCCGTAGGCCATCGCATTAAAACCAGAGTCAGACGTGAGCGTGTGGTAGCCTTGTGTAACATTTGCCAAATAAGCGTAAGAGTAGGCGCTATTTTGCGGATGCACCACCCAAGAGCTGGCGGCAATGGGAGCACCATCCAATCTAAATGAAGAGATGCCCGTACCTGCATTCGGCATTACGAGATGAATATGATGTTGCCTGTTTTGCGTAGCCACCAGATTGGAACTGACCAGGGTAACCTTAGAGATATTCTGTTCTACCGGATTAAGCACGATCATATCTGGATCGTACGGTGAGGGGTTACTGGAGCAACCCTGTGTAGTAAAATACTGTGATAAAGAAACCGGCTGATCGGCCGTTACACGATTGGGCACGTTGCCGGTAAATTCGTAGTAGCGGTTGTTGACAAAAGAAGAGGCAGGAATCAAAGCACCGTTCACGTATACGTTCGTGGCGGGATCTCTTTTAATGACCCTGTAAAAGTTGATGGGTCGATTATAACTGGGTACCGTCAGGTAATCTTTTCCCCAAGACGCGGTAGGATAAAGTTGTTGGTATAGGTTATCGGACGAGTTGGCTCCTCCACTGCAACTAGCCCCTATCCTGATCTTGCCGGCCCCAGAAAAAACAGCAATTCGTTTACACGAAGATGACCCGGACGCAACCGAACGAATTCTGGAACCTGTCAAGTCTACACCCGTAAACAATCCGCCGGTAGTGGTACTGTTGACCGTGCCAAGAACTTGATAGACCTGCCCTCTGTTCAGTGTAATCGTGTTAACGGAACCTGCCGTCCAACCGTTGGTGGTTGCTGCAGACGGGGTTATCTCTACCGTGGTATTATCCTCCACGGCTATGATGGTAAAGTAAGAGTTGGAATTATTCTCGTTAGAAACCTGCGTATAGTTCATTGAATAATACTCATTGCCCAGCACGTTGGTAGGTAAACAGAGCGTAGCGCCACTAACGGCGCTTTGTGTAATGTAAGAGTAAACTACGACAGGTCTTTCGGCAGAAACACGAATGGCTCTGTTACTAAAAAGTCCGGTACTTGGAATAAAATAGGTATTGGGAATAACACAGGTAACCACCTGCCCCACCGAAATAGTACCACTTTGAATGGGAGGACCCGCTGCACCAAAGGCCTCGACAGTGTACGTGGTATTGACATCAGAGGTTATGTAAAGTGTCATGGAAACACTTGAGGTAGGGCCTGCATTCATGCCCACGTGATAGGAGTAAGGAATCCAGAACTCCCTGCCCTTGTTCGAAAAATCTTGAGCAGAGGCCACCAGGCCCACCGCCAACATTAACAGCGTCCAACAATATTTTCGAATCACAGAAAATTGCATGGGCGTTTGGTTTTCATCGAACTAACGAAAATAAGGAAACCTTCATTAAGACGATTGAAATATAACGTCTTACAAACGAAATTTGTTGCCTGTATTAGATTTAAAAGGCCTCCTTAAGTTTAAGATAATCAAAAGAAAGTCCTTAAACCCACAAGAATTAAGCCCCGATCAGTAGCCAGGAGCCCTTACTGCTTCCAACCGGCCGGATCTTTTTGCCATTCCTGAAGAACAGAATACTCAGGTTCAGATAGGGTTCCCTTTTGCAGCGACAGTGCTAAAATTGTAGGATAATCTGTTAGCGAACAGTAGTTTATAGATTTTTTATCGAATTCTTGTTTAGCTATGGGAAAGCCATAGTTAAAGATCGATACCATCCCGATCACATCCACTCCTTTGTCTAAAAGTGCATCCACAGCTTGCAAACTGCTTTTTCCGGTAGAGACCAGGTCTTCGATAACTACCACCTTTTGACCGGGTTGATAATCTCCCTCGATCTGATTTCCCAAACCATGTTCTTTCGGCTTAGGGCGCACGTACATAAGCGGAAGCTTAAGTTGATCGGCTGCCATGGCGGCCCAGGGAATACCCGCCGTAGCGACCCCTGCCAAGCCCTGGGCAGCTTCGAATTTTTCGAAAATTACGTTACAGAGCTCCGACTTTATAAAATCCCTGACATAGGGATGAGAGAGCACTTTTCGATTATCGCAATAGATCGGGCTTTTCCACCCGCTGGCCCAGGTGAAAAACCCTTGAGGTTTAAGCGCGATGGCTTTAACTTGTAAAAGTTTTTCAGCAATGATTGTAGCATCCGTCATTGCTCAAAAATAGTAAACCCTCGTCTGAAACTATCAATAATTTAAATACATGATCTTTAAAATTTATTTCGCCGCCCACCCTGTTTTTTTGTGCTCTCAGCTCGATGAGATGGCAGACGAGCACCCAGCATACACCGATTCGATCTTTTTAACAGACCTATCCGAGAGATCGCTTTCGATCTGTATGCAACTTTTGGAAAAACCCGGCAACTATGCTTGCTACTATCTGTATCATGACCTGCAAAAGTTGATGGACGCCCTTCTGGGTACCGCAATCACAATTGATGCCGGTGGCGGCATTGTCTATAATGAGCGGGACGAGATCTTACTCATTTTCAGAAGAGGAAAATGGGATTTACCAAAGGGAAAAGTAGATCCGGGCGAATCGATCGTAGATTGTGCTCTTCGAGAAGTAGTAGAAGAAACGGGACTAAAGAACCTTACGCTGCTCGATAAAGTGGCATCTTCCTCGTATTGCTATCGAGAAAGAGATCAGCTTGTTTTTAAACAAGTGCAGTGGTTCAAGATGAAAACATCAGATCGGCATACGTTAACGCCCCAGGCAGAAGAAGATATCACTGATATAAAGTGGGTGAACCTGCAAGATCTCGATCCTTACTTGCAAAATACCTACGATACCATCAAAGAGGTACTGCTAGTGGCGAAGCGAAGCCCAGACCGTGTCGGGTAAAAAGGGGGAGGCATCTCCATTGTTTCTAAGAATGTCGCGCACAATGGTAGAAGCCACCGAAGTGTATTTGGGCTCTCCGGTCAAAAAGATGGTCTCGATAGTTTTGTCGAGGGTACGGTTGGCATCGGCTATGGTCTTTTCGTACTCAAAGTCACTTACGTAACGAATACCGCGTAGTATAAAATGAGCTCCTACCTTTTTGCAGTAATCCACCGTAAGACCGTCATAGACCGCTCCCTCTACCCGACTGTCGTTCGAATAGATCTCGCTGACCCATTGCAGTCGTTGCTCAGCCGAAAACATGGGTGCTTTGGCGGCGTTAAGACCGATCCCGACGATGATCTTATCGAAAAGAGGAAGGGCCCTATTGATAATGTCGACATGACCCAGTGTGAGTGGATCGAACGTGCCCGGAAAAAGACAGATGCGTTGCATAGCATTTATTTTGACTTACTCACGAATCAATTGTATCAAATCAATTGCATCCAATTCATCAAGATTGCGCCGTGCGTCCTGACAGTAAATATAAGACCGCCATTCTTACCGCCACTCCGTTTTCTACCTGCTGTAAGATAATGGATTGTTTGCTATCGGCCACATCACTATCGAGCTCTACGCCTCGGTTGATGGGTCCGGGGTGCATAATCACGATTTCTTTGTGGAGACTATCGAGGAGCTGTCTGCTTATACCGTAAGCAATATTATATTCACGAAGCGAAGAAA
>JBILFN010000079.1:0-8148 GCA_044351575.1 Chitinophagaceae bacterium | reverse complement strand
GGCGTTTGCGTCCTTGACTTTTGCTGCGCATCTACCACAGCGATCACCGCCATATTGATGATGCTTCGAATGGAGCTGCCCAACTGTAAGATATGAACTGGTTTTTTAAGTCCTAATAAGATCGGACCCACTGCATCGGCCGTGTCTAATTCCTTCATTAGATTATAGGCAATGTTGCCGGAGGCAAGGTTGGGGAAGATCAGCACGTTGACATCTTTGTCGGCTAGTTCGCAGAAGGGATAATTCTCTTGCATCAGCTCTTTATTGAAGGCGACGCTCGCCTGCATCTCTCCGTCTACGATCAACGAGGGATTCTTCTCTTTTACAATGGCCCGTGCCTTTGCCACCAGTCTGGCCTCTGGCGAGTCGCTGCTACCGAAATTAGAGTAGCTGAGCATGGCAATGCGGGGCGTTATGTTGAATTGCCTAACCTCCTTGGCGGCCAACAAGGTAATCTCGGCCAGCTCTTCGGCGGTAGGGTTAAAATTAACGGTGGTATCGGCTAAGAACAAAGGCCCTTTTTTGGTCAGCATCATATACATGCCTGCGATCTTGCTAACGCCTTCTTCCATGCCTATCACCTGAATGGCAGGCCGGATGGTGTCGGGATAATTTTTTGTGAGTCCCGATATCATCGCATCAGCTTCGCCGCATTCTACCATCATGGCTCCAAAGTGGTTGCGGTCTTTCATGATCTTTCGGGATTCATGCACGTTGAATCCTTTGCGGCTGCGCTTGGCCAGGAACAGATCGCCGTACTGGTTTCTTTTTTCTTCGAGCGCATCGCTTCGTGGATCGAATACGGGCAGACCATCGAGGTCGACCCCGTTCTCGGCCGCAATGGCCTTGATCTTCTCTTCGTTGCCCAATAAGATCGGAAAGCCAATGCCTTCGTCAAAGACCAGTTGTGCCGCCTTGAGGATCTTTATGTTATCTGCCTCTGCAAATACGATTCGCTTGGGGTCTCTTCGGGCCTTATTGCCAATGGCACGCATTACCTGGTTGTCGAGTCCCAGTCGTTTGTTGAGTTCGGTGGTGTATTGATCCCAGTCAGTAATGGGCGATTGTGCCACGCCGCTCTCCATGGCGGCTTTTGCGACTGCAGGGGCCACCGTAGCCAGCAAACGCGGATCAAGTGGTTTTGGAATAATGTAGTTAGCGCCAAAGCTAATGGTTGACTCATTGTAGGCCATGGTCACAATGTCGGGAACGGGGGTTTTGGTCAACTCGGCAAGCGCTTTTACCGCTGCCAACTTCATTGCTTCATTGATCTGTCTGGCCCTTACATCGAGGGCTCCTCTAAAGATGTAAGGGAACCCCAGCACGTTGTTGACTTGGTTGGGGTAGTCGCTTCTGCCGGTTGCCATAATAATATCTTTTCTGGCTTCGGTGGCTTCTTCCCAACTGATCTCGGGATCGGGATTTGCCATGGCAAATACGATCGGATTTTTGGCCATGCTCTTGATCATCTCCTTGGAGAGGATGCCGCCTTTGCTCAGCCCGATAAATACATCGGCCTCTTTCATGGCCTCTGCAAGGGTCAGATTCTTGCCCTTGGCAACAAATTCCTTTTTTAGTTCGTCGAGGTCGGTTCGGCTCTCGTGCACCAGCCCCTTGCTATCGTATACCCAAAAATTTTCTCTGCGGGCTCCGAGGGCCACGTAAAGTTTCATGCAGGCCACCGCCGCTGCACCGGCACCGCTTACCACAAAGCGGAGCTTCTCCATCTTTTTTTTCTGCAGTTCGCAGGCGTTCAACAAGGCTGCGGCACTAATGATGGCTGTACCGTGTTGGTCGTCGTGCATAAGCGGTATGCTCAACTCCTCTTTTAATCTTTTTTCGATATAAAAACATTCGGGGGCCTTAATGTCTTCGAGGTTGATGCCTCCAAACGTAGGTTCCAGCGCTTTGACAATGGCCACGAATTTCTCGGGGTCTTGTTCGTTGATCTCGATATCGAATACGTCGATGTCGGCAAAGATCTTAAAGAGTACGCCCTTGCCTTCCATTACCGGCTTGCTTGCCTCTGGGCCGATATCGCCCAACCCCAGTACGGCGGTTCCGTTGCTGATAACGGCCACCAGATTTCCTTTGGCTGTGTATTTGTATACATTTTCTTTATTGGCAGCTATCTCCAGACAAGGCTCGGCCACGCCGGGCGAATAGGCCAGTGATAGGTCTCGTTGTGTTTTTGCCTCTTTGGTGGGAACTACTTCGATCTTTCCGGGTCTGCCCTTGGCGTGATACTCAAGTGCCTGTTGTTTACGTAGGTCGTGCTGCATAATTCGGTGTTGAGTTACTTCAATGCTGTTACGGCTCAAATGGCTTGCAAGGTACGATAAAATAAGGGTGTCGCTCGAATGGCAATGCGTGCCTGTTATCGAACGATTTCTGCGGGCGAAAGATGAGCGCCCAGCCAGGCCATCATGGCCGTTCCGTAGGCAATGGCTTCTTCGTCTACCCGAAAACGGGAGGTATGAACACCATGCGTGTTGCCCAAGGAACGGTTTACTACGCCCAGTCTGAAAAAACAACCCGGTATTTGTTGGGCATAGAACCCAAAATCTTCGGCCCCCATGCGAACCTCGGTCTCGCTGATGTTTTTTTCGCCTACAACTTGAGCGGCCAGCGGCACCACTTGCTGGTGCAGTAGTTCATCATTGTGCACGCAAGGATAGCCGATATCGATATGTAACTGGGCCTCGCCGCCCATAGAAGAAACTACTTGCTCGGTTACTTGTCTTATCAACTGGTGTGCTTTGGTTCGCCAAGTCTCGTTCATGGCACGAAACGTGCCCATGAGTTTTACCTGGTCGGGAATAACATTGGTGGTATTTCCTCCCTGTATGGATGTTATGGACAATACCGTAGGGTTAAACGGATCATTATGTCGGCTAATCAATTGTTGCAACGCCGTAATTAGATGCGCGCTTATCAAGATCGGATCGATCGCCAAATGCGGAGAGGCTGCATGGCCTCCTTTCCCCTTTATTGTAATATAAATTTCATCGGCACTGGCCATTACTTTGCCGGCCCGAAAAGAAAAAGTGCCTGTCTCTAGTGTGGTACTAACATGGAGGGCCACAATGGCTTGCGGAGCCGGGTCGCTAAGTACGCCATCTCGTATCATCAGCGAAGCACCACCCGGATTTTTTTCTTCTCCGGGTTGAAAGATCAGCTTGACCGTTCCCTCCCACTCGGAGCGGGTCTCTTGCAACAACCGGGCAGCTCCCAGCAGGCAAGTCGTATGTACATCATGACCGCAAGCATGCATAATGCCCTCTTTTTTGGAGCGGTAAGAAAGTTCGTTTTCTTCTTGAATGGGCAGTGCATCCATGTCGGCCCTTAGCGCGATCACTTTTTTACCCGGGTTTTTTCCTTCGATGCATGCCACTACACCCGTCGTGGAGAGCAGGTGGCTGGCTATTCCGCATTCATGCAATTTTGCCTGCACAAAGGCGGCGGTCTCAACCTCTTGATAGCTTAATTCGGGATGGGCATGCAAATGTCTTCTCCATTCGATCAGTTCGTCGGCATGCTGTTGAGCCCATTGCAAGAAGGGGTTTTGCATAGTACAAAAATAAGGGATGCTGTAGAGCTTACCTTCAATCCGGCAGATTCGTTTCGTCTTCTCCCGACCCCTTTAGTTTTACCTCAATAACATCGTTGATAATAAAGACGCCTCTTGGAAACAACAACTCTAATCTTCGCTGGTATTGCTCTGCCTCTTTACGCTCTTTAAAGTTGCCGGCCTTTACGCGGTAGTAAGGAGATTGATGAAACAAATAGGCCTTAAGCTCGGGAAAGTAAGAATATACTTTTGTTTTAGCGGCCAATGCTTCTTCACGAAGAGTAGTGCTTATGACCAGCAGCCTAAATCCTTTGTCTTGTCGACGGGCTTGGCGACTGGTCTCTTCGTTGACCTGAATTTGTTTTTTGATCAGCAGGTCTATACGGGAATCTTTTTGCACGCTGACCCCACTATTTTCGAGCGACTTAATAAAAAGACTGTCCTGTGCGCACAGGGGTTGCACAACGTGCCCCGCAAATAGCAGTAGTATCCAAAAAAATAATCTGTGCATGTTACAAAGTTACTTACCCAGCGCCGATTAAGGTCAGTAAGACGCGCCTGTGCCGGCGATGTTTTGAATAGGATGCCAGGTGGTCTTGATCTCTTGCGCATCCATAATCAGGTATGGAGACTGGGCCTTGTTCACCGACCAGTCGGTAAAATGCCAGTGGATCACTCGTTTTAGATTTCCGGTTGCTTTTTTCCGAAGGGTCGAAAGCGTATCGCCCGCTCTTTCGGTATGGACCAGCGCGTTTACATCGCGGTGCTCGGCTATCCAGGGTAAAAGTTCGGCCTTAGTTCCGGTCAAAATATTAACGACCCCTGCGGGTACATCCGAGCTGTTCAGCACTTCGGCCAAGCTAACGGCGCAGAGCGCTCTATTCTCGTCGGCCAGTAATACTACTGTGTTACCTCCTGCCAAGCAAGGAGCCAATACGCTCACAAGGCCCAGTAGAGGGCTGGCAGGCGCAAAGATGGCCACGACGCCCATGGGCTCGCACACCGAAAAATTGTAATGACTGGAGGCTACGGGGTTGACCGTGCTGAACAATGCCTGGTATTTATCGCACCACCCTGCATAGTAGATCAATCGGTCAATAGCACCATTCGTTTCTAATTGGGCTGCGCTGCGCGATAAACCTTGCAGCTGCAGCTCGGCCATAAATTGGTCTTTTCTGGCTTCGAGCATTTCTGCGATCCTGTATAAGATCTGACCGCGGTTGTTGGCTGCACGCTGGCTCCACCCACCCAGCGCAGCTCTGGCGGCCACTATAGCTTCACGGCTATCTTTTCGAGAGGCCAAACAAAGGTTGGCGATCTTGTTTCCCTTGGCATCGAGTGCCGCATAGTATCGGCCCGATTCCGTACGCGGAAATTGTCCGCCAATATAGAGTTTGTACGTTTTTAAGACAGAAATTCTGTGGGTTGATTTTTTCATAGCACTGCGTTAAAAAGAAACATAAGGTAACAAACCATGTAGCCCGCCCTCTCTTCCATAGCCGCTTTCTTTGTAGCCGCCAAAGGGAGAGGCAGGGTCGAACAAGTTGTAAGAGTTAGCCCATACCACTCCGGCCTTCAGTCGTTTGCTCATGTTAAAAATGCGCGAACCTTTATCTGTCCACACACCGGCGCTAAGCCCGTAGGGTGAATTGTTGGCTTTTTCGATCACCTCGTCTTCTGTTCTAAAAGTGAGGATGGCCAGCACTGGTCCAAAGATCTCTTCTTGAGCCAACCGACTGCTTTGAGCCACTTTGGTAAATAAAGTAGGGCGGCAGAAAAATCCTTTTTTAGGAAGAGCGACTGCATTTTCGTAGTGGAGCGATCCTTCTTTTTTCCCCAAGCGTATGTAGTAGTTGATCTTCTCGAGTTGCTCGGCCGAGTTGATCGCTCCTATGTCGGTGTTCTTGTCCATCGGATCTCCCACGAGCAAGGTGGCCATTCGGTCTTTAAGTTTTTGGATAAACAGTGGCGCGATGGATTCTTGCACATACAACCTCGACCCGGCACAACAAACATGTCCCTGGTTAAAGAATATCCCATTGACCACTCCCTCTACGGCTTGATCTATTGGGGCGTCACTAAAAATAATATTGGCGGCTTTGCCACCGAGCTCGAGCGTCAGTTTTTTGGTACTGGCGGCGGTCTCTTGTTGTATCAATTTTCCTACAGCGGTCGATCCGGTAAAAGCAATCTTGTCGATGCCGAAATGACGAACCAGCGACGCTCCGGTAGCTCCCGCGCCGGTAATGATATTGACCACACCGGGAGGTAGGTCGGCCTCTTGAATAATAGAGGCCAATTTGAGCGTGGTGAGCGAGGTGGTCTCGGCAGGCTTAAGCACTATGGTATTACCGGTAGCTAGTGCGGGCGCTATTTTCCATGCTGCCATTAGCAGCGGGAAATTCCAGGGCGTTATTTGCGCTGCAACGCCCAATGGTTTTGGGTTTCTGTTTGGAAATGCAAATTCTAATTTATCGGCCCAACCGGCGTAATAGAAAAAATGATTGCAGGCCATTGGTACATCAAAATCACGGCTTTCTCGTATTGGCTTACCACCATCGAGCGTTTCCATTACACTCAACTCCCGGGCTTGCTCTTGCATCATTCGGGCTATCCTGAAAATATATTTTCCACGTTCGGCCGGGGGCATTTTTTTCCAGTACTTATCAAAGGCCTTTCGGGCCGCCGTTACGGCCTTGTCCACGTCTTTATCGGTGGCCAGCGCGGCACGATATAATTTTTTTTCATTGGCCGGATTGATACTATCGAAGTAGGTTCCACCGGCAGGCTTTTGCCATTTGCCGTCAATAAAAAGTTCGTATTGCTCATTGATGCGCGCAATGGCAGCGGATTCCGGCGCCGGTGCGTACGACCATCCGGAGCCGGGCCGCAGGGGTCGAATACTCGATCTATTTTTTTTTGTTGCCATAGTTGATGTGTCTACGCTAAAAAATTAATCTACACTAAAATAATGGGCCGACTGGTAGCAGCCTTCTCTTTCTTTTGCGATCTGCATAAGTACATTATTGGCCAGACTGCTGGCACCAAAGCGAAACCAATGCGGGTCCATCCAGTCGGCACCCAGCGTTTCGTTGAGCATCACCAGATAATGCAAGGCTAATTTAGAGGTAGAGATACCCCCGGCTGGTTTCATACCGATCATGGTGCCGGTCTTGTAATAATGGTCGCGAATGGTTTCGAGCATGACCAGCGTAACAGGAAGGGTAGCGGCCGGCTGAATTTTTCCGGTGGATGTTTTTATAAAGTCGGCTCCCGCAGCAATGGCCAACTGGCTGGCTTTTCGTACTTCATCGAGCGAGCCAAGCTCTCCGGTCTCCAAGATCACTTTTAGCCTTGCCGTACCACAGGCAGCTTTGATGGCAGCGATCTCATCGAATACGTAAGCATACTCTCCCGAAAGAAATTTTCCTCGGCTAATCACCATATCGATCTCATCTGCGCCCTCTTCGACAGCAAATCTGGTTTCGGCCAGTTTTATGGAAAGACTGCTTTGCCCAGAGGGAAAGGCCGTAGCCACAGAGGCTACTTTTACCAACGATCCTTGCAAGGCTTTTTTGGCCGTCTGCACATGCGATGGATATACGCAGATGGCGGCCACTGTCGGTAAACCTTCGAAGGCATCATGCAGGTGAAGGGCTTTAAAACATAGCTGCTCCACTTTGCCGACACTGTCCTTTCCTTCGAGAGTGGTCAGATCTATCATGCTCAACGTCAATAGCAGCCCTTGCATCTTGCTGGCAGCCTTGATGCTACGCTTGGTAAAGCGGGCGGTTCTCTCCTCTACGCCCGTCTGGTCTATGGCAGGGCCCGCCAGCAGCGAAGGCTTATATACGGCAGGCGGATTTTTTTTCATAGGGAGCTTTATTGGCTAAAAATAAAACTAATTAGTTATCATTGTTGCCCGTTTCTGCTAACTTTCATAAAAATCCAATCATGGCCTTGAACAGATTTCTTTTTGCCTTGCTGCTTTTGCTGAGCGGCCCGGTGTTGATGGCGCAAGCCACGTTTCCCGAAAATGGAGTGGCCGACCCTCGTCTGGGTCATTATGCATTTACGCATGCCACCCTAATAAAAGATGCCGGCACTACGCTGACCGATGCAACACTAGTTATTAAAGATGGTCGTATCGTGGCCGTTGGTGCCGGATTGCCGGTGCCCGCAGGAGCCGTAGCCATCGATTGTAAGGGGCGATATATCTATCCCTCTTTTATAGATATCTATACCGATTATGGAATTCCCGCCGCAACCGCTTCGCGCGGCGGTGGTGGTGGTTTTGATTTTTTGCGACCCTCGCAGCTAGAATCAACACAAAAGGGTCCCTACGGATGGAACCAAGCTATTCGTAGCGATGTGCAGGCCCATACCCAATTCTCTACCGACGAGACGAAGGCAAAGTCAATGCGCGAGATAGGATTTGGTACGGTCCTGGCCCATGTGCGGGATGGTATAGCAAGGGGTACCGGTGTTGCGGTTACACTGGCCAACGAAAAAGAAAATCTGGTCATCATCAAAGACAAGGCATCGGCGCATTACTCTTTCAATAAGGGCAGTTCGCA
>JBILFN010000015.1:0-23801 GCA_044351575.1 Chitinophagaceae bacterium | reverse complement strand
CCGTTCACCTCTCCAACGGCTACCCGCATGGAGTCTTTCAGGTCTGTTTTGCTCCAAATATCCTCCAATCTTTTTTTATAGGGTTTCAAGTCTGTGAACGCCAAGAAGTCTTTGCTTCGTATAGAACCGAATAGCTCGGTATATTGATTATTGTCAAAGATGATCTCGTAGTACGCATCACTGTTGATGCGAAAATGATGCGAGCATTTGGGGCAGGTATAAAAATTATCCTTTAGGTCAAGAGAGGTGCATATATGACCACAATCGGGACATTTGCTCCACAGCCCCTCGGGAGTTTCCATCTTCTCGGAGGTGCGGGTATTGATCCCTTTTTTGATCCGCTTAAACCAACTGCTGCGAGGCTCTTCGGAAGCGGAGCTCTCACCGGTGAGGTTTACATCGAGGTCTTCAATTTTTTTAGCCATATCCTTTCTTGTTAGACAAATATAGGAAAGCCTTGCTTTTGTGATTTTGGGCGGTGAAAGGTCAGAACCCCTTGGTCTTTTTTACAGGGGCTGCCACTGGCTTAGGCCCTTGTTTGACGGGTGTTGCCGGTATCTTTCGTTCTCCCTTGATGGTAGCAGCCAATTTTACGGCCTCGTAGGCATTGACGATGCCACCCGTTCTACACAGATCGCTAAGTAATACTTTTTCTCCCGTTCCGGGATTGCGCACCGAGTCTTTGATCGCCACCGACGATTGCTCAATGACCCATTTTAGTTGACGGGCGCTAAGCGTGGGAAAATACTCGAGCAACAAGGCGGCCACACCAGCCACTACAGGAGAGGCCATGCTGGTGCCCTGTAAGAACTGGTAGTTGTTTCCCCCGGGGACCGGTGCGTAGATCTTTACGCCCGGCGCAAACACATCGACCTCATTCTTTCCATAGTTCGAAAAAGAGGCCGTAAGACCACCGGCTTCGGGATCGCCACTAGCCCCGACGGTGATCCAATGCTCGGCCCTGTCTCCGTCAATATACAGTGGGGTGGGGTAATTGAACGTCGTATCCAAGTTCTTGGCATCGTTGCCTGCCGCGTGTACCAGTAACACCCCTTTTTGGGCAGCATAGGATACAGCCTCATCCACCCATTTTTTTTCGGGCGAGTAGCCTTTGCCAAAACTCATGTTGATGATCTGCGCTCCGTTATCGGCCGCGTAGCGAATGGCAAGTGCTATATCCTTGTCGTGCTCATCCCCGTCGGGCACTGCACGAAGGGTCATAATCTTTACGTTGTCGGCCACTCCCTCGCTTCCTTTGTTATTGGTGCGGCTGGCAGCAATGATCCCCGAGACATGTGTGCCATGCAATGCCGATTTTTCAGTGGCCATTATATCGTTGTTGCCGTAATACCGATCGTTGATATCATTATAAGTATCCTTGACAATTTCGCCCCGGTAATTCTCGGGGGCTTTATCGGCCGCTTCTTCTTTCTGCTCCATGGAGCGGATGTAATCTCCGAAGCCCTCTAAGAATTCGATATTGGTAGCTTCGAGAGCATCATTGTTAAGCATAAGGTTATAAAGGGCAGAGCGGGCTTTCTTTACATCGGATTGCTCCGGTTTAAGATCGGACAGGTCCTTTCCTTTAAAGGTGTCTCTCGCAAGCGCTTTTCGAAGCACGCTGTCGCTTTTCAACAGATTGCCATAGGCTCTTTTCATCATGATCATCTCGGCACCGTTACCTTTTTTCTCGCCGGCAACCTCTTGCTTTGACCGAACCCACATATTGTAGAGGTAGAAACTTTCTTTGTTGAATTTTACCACCAGCGGATCGATCGATTCGAACTCGCCTTTAAAACGGTGGTACACGCGGGCTGCCTCGTATGAGTCTTTCTCAACATTGCGTCCGTCTTTTCCACCTATGAAATTCCAGCCATGTATATCGTCGATGTAGCCATTCTTGTCGTCGTCCTTTCCATTGCCGGGAATTTCTTTGGCGTTGGTCCAAAGTATGTCCCGCAGATCTTCATGGAGCGTATCGATTCCCGAATCGATTACAGCTACTATCACAGGCTGGCTTTTTCGTTGCTGGCTTTTTAAAAAGGCGTAGGCCTTGTCGAGAGAGATGCCTGCATAGCCACTGTCTTGGCGGTCTTGCAGATGCCATCCTTTGGGAATTTCTTTTTTGGGAATAGCCGAAGCAGTTTGCGCAACAAGGACATACGAGCAGAGTAGGGTGGTACTGAGTAACAGAATATATTTTTTCATAGATAAATTATTAGATGTCAAATTTTATGCCTTGTGCCAATGGAAGGGATTGGCTAAAGTTGATCGTATTGGTTTGTCTGCGCATATAGGCCTTCCAGGAATCGCTGCCACTTTCTCGGCCACCGCCTGTCTCTTTCTCACCGCCGAAGGCGCCGCCGATCTCAGCTCCACTGGTGCCGATATTGACGTTGGCAATACCACAATCGCTTCCCTGCGCCGATAAGAATTGTTCAGCTTCGCGCATATCCAGCGTCATGATGGCCGAAGAGAGACCTTGTGGCACGTTGTTTTGTATGGCTATGGCCTCTTCGAGCTCTTTGTAGGTAAGCAGATATAAGATGGGGGCAAAGGTTTCTTCTCGCACGATGCTGTATTGTGGTTTTGCCTCGGCAATGCAGGGTCTTACATAGCACCCGCTCTCATAACCCGCTCCGCTAAGGACTTCTCCCTCGACTACAAATCGACCTCCCTCTTTCTTGCATGCCTCAATGGCAGCCGTATATCGTTTTACGGCATCGGTATCGATAAGCGGACCCACATGGTTGTCTTGATCGAGCGGATTGCCAATGCGCAATTGTCCGTAAGCAGCTTTTAGTTTCTGCTTGACGGCTTCGTAGAGCGATTCGTGAATGATAAGTCTTCTGGTGGTCGTGCAACGTTGTCCCGCAGTACCAACAGCACCAAATACCGCTCCTCTGATGGCTATATCCAGATCTGCGTTCGGCGAAATGATGATCGCGTTATTTCCGCCCAGCTCGAGCAGGGTTCGTCCTAATCGCTGCCCGACTACTGCCGCTACTTTTTTCCCCATGGCCGTTGATCCTGTGGCAGACACCAGCGGAACGCGTGCATCAGCGGCCAGCCATTCTCCCACCTCGCGCCCTCCGATCAGCAGGCTGCATACGCCCTCATCCACTTTATTATTGGCAAGTACAGAAGCTATAATATGATGGCAGGCCAGTGCGCAAAACGGTGTCTTTTCGGAAGGTTTCCAAACACAAACATCGCCGCATACCAGCGCGATCATCGCATTCCAACTCCACACGGCCGTTGGAAAATTAAAGGCCGATATGATGCCTACCACGCCCAATGGGTGATATTGTTCGTACATGCGATGCCCCGGTCTCTCGCTGTGCATGGTCAACCCATACAATTGCCTGGAAAGTCCCACCGCAAAATCGCAGATATCGATCATCTCTTGCACCTCGCCCAATCCTTCTTGCAGGCTTTTACCCATTTCGTACGAGACCAATTGGCCGAGCGCTTCTTTATTTTTTCGAAACGCATCTCCCATTTGTCTAACGATCTCGCCTCTTCTTGGAGCGGGCAGCATTCGCCAGCTAGCAAATGCCTCTTGTGCTTTTTTGATCACGGCATCGTACTCACTGTGCGAGGCACTATTTACCTCGCCTATCTTTTTTCCATCTGCCGGAGAGTAAGAGGAGAAGATTGGGCCTGTGCCCTGTACCCATTTAGTGCCCGTACAAATGCCCGGTGCAACTCCTGTTGCGGGTATCCATGTAGAAAAATTCATGTAGTAAAAATTGAGTGGGTAAAGTTATTTGATTTAAACAGAAATCGACCTGATCGCCTTTGCTATGCTGTTCTATTCTTTTTGTTGACCCAGGGCAGTAAAAGAAAACTTATAAAGCCTGTAACTACGGTTACTCCGGTTTGCGCCAGCCAGAGCAGCCACCCGAACGCCAGTGCAATGCCGTAGGGTAGGCCGTACAATTGCATCGACTTTTCCAATAAAAAGGCATAGGCTCCGATTCCTCCCGGAGAAGCGATCATGCCAACGCTGCCCGCCGATAAAATGGTGAGCGCTTGTTTAATACCATAGCCTGATGTTTCGGAAAAGGCAAAGAATCCAATGTAGCCTGCCAGCAGATACAAGGCCCAAATACAGACGCTCAATACGATAAACAGGGCTCGTTGCTTCAATGCCGCGATCGACGATACGCCGGCATAGAGACGTCTAAGTGCTTGACCGATGGCTTGCTGCAACTCCAATAGTGTTCTTTTTTTGATGAACCGCCAATACGCCAGAAAAAGGCCCGCTGCGCCAAGCACTAATAGCAATGTGATCAACGAAGGAGATCTGGCCGCCTGGCTTTCGGTCTCCGGAAAGAATGTTTCTAGCAATTGCCCATATAGACCGGGCTGAGAAACAAGTGTAACTACAAATACCAAAATCAAACTAAGGGCATCGATAATACGTTCGGTTATGATGGTGCCGATCAGTTGCTCGGCAGGAATCTTTTCATTTCTGGCCAGCAGGGTACATTTGGCCAGTTCGCCCAGCCGGGGCACACCCAGGTTGATGAAGTATCCCATTAAGACCGCCAAAAAAGTATTGATGACCGTAGGGGAATGTCCCAGTGGGTTTATTAGCAGTCGCCAGCGCAGGGCCCGCAAATAGTGACTAAAGACCAGCATCAAAAAGACAGGGGCAATCAGCCACTGGCGAGAACGAGACAACGCCTCTTTGATCTGAAGCAGGTTCTCCCGGTCAAGATTCTTTACCGACAGCCATGCAAACAGAAGGCCCAGCCCAAGAAAGAAAATATATTGTAGTATGATTTTGAAGCGATTAGACATTTCATTGGTTAAATTGCACAGATGCCCCTAATTTGTTAACTTTGCAGCCCCTATGGCTCCTAAAAAGCGTATCCTGTTCATTGCCAACGAAATGTCTCCGTACCTCGAACTCACCGAGTTTTCGGAGATCGTCAACAAGCTGGCCATTAAGGCAAACGAGAACAACTTTGAGGTTCGTTGCATCATGCCCCGGTTTGGGGTCATCAACGAGAGAAGGCACCGTCTGCACGAAGTGGTCCGTCTTTCGGGTATCAACGTTTCTGTCGATAACGACGACATGCCTTTGCAGATCAAAGTGGCTTCTTTGCCCAGTGCCCGTTTGCAGGTTTACTTTTTGGATAATGAAGAGCTATTCCGTCGCAAGTTCGTCTTTCATGATGAAAATGAAAAATGGTTTGATGATAACGACCTGCGGACCGTATTCTTTTGCAAGGGCGCGCTAGAAACCGTTAAAAAGTTCGGTTGGCCCCCCGATGTGATCCACTGCAGCGGTTGGATGACAGCCCTGATTCCGGCCTATTTAAAAACCTTGTACAGAAAAGAGCCCGTATTCGCACATAGTAAGATCATTTATACGATAGGATCGAACACGTTCAAAGAAAAGATGGGGGCCGGTTTTGTAAAGAAGGCGCTCATTCATGCCAGCCTCAAAGAAAAGGACCTCGAGCTTTTCAAGGATGGCACCAATTCGGCTCTTTTCAGAGGTGCAGCCAGTTATGCCGATGCCATTACGTTCGGGGCCGAGAAGGTCGACAAAAAGTTAACGGAAGAATTCTCTAAGGTGAAAGGAAAGAAAACGCTGCCTTTTGTACCCGATGGAGATTTAACAGACTATTTACAACTCTATAACGACCTTGCGACGAAGTAATGCGAGTTCCCTCTTTTTTTTCATTGCGCAGGAATACAACTTTTATATGGCCCTCGGCCGTGGCGTTACTGCTTTTGACTCTTTCCTCTTGTACCAAGATCAATAATCCTACCGAGCTTGGAGGCGATGTACTGCCCGCCATCGACAACATCCGCACGTTTCAAACTTTTTTAGAGACGAGCACCGACAATGCGCTTTTCACCGATTCTAATAAAGTTTTCTATTCAGATGATCTGGCCCTCGGGCATATCGATGATGACCGCGAATTTGGCAAGACCCATGCCGATGCCTATTTTAATATTCTTCCCATATCGGCCATGTTCTATCCCTTTTACCGAAAAGACTCCATAGTGGGTATCGATTCGGTGATCTTATCCCTTTCGTACAAGGGTTATTATGGGGACAGTAACAGTCTTCAAACCTTACGCGTTTTTGAAATTAGCCAGCAATCCGGTTTTAGCGACACTACGCTGTACAAGTACAACCAGCCCGATTTCGCGACCCGCGGTCCCGAGCTGGGGTCCAAAACCTATCGCATGAAGCAATTAAGCGATAGTGTAACCTTTATAAGAAAAAGAGACACCTCCAAGATCGCCGGCGTAATAAGAATTCCGCTCACGGCCCAACTCGGAACCCGTTTTGCCAGTTACGATACCAGTACCACTACCAACGGCGCCTATAGAAGTGATTCCATGTTCTTGTCGTTGTTTCGAGGTCTTGCCATCAAGTCCGATAACAGTGGTAATGCCCTCACTTATTTTTCGCCCTCCGACATCAAGACCAAGCTGATCGTTTACTACAGGGTACAAAAAAATGGTACCATCGATACCACGCTCACCGAGTTCTATCACTCTAAGGGGGGGCAAGCCAACTTGGTCAGAAGGACCCCTGGCGCAGCCTTTGCTCAGTATCTGGCCAATAACCAGGCCAATGACGATAAGATCTATCTGCAGTCCAGCCCCGGCTCTTATGCTACCATACGGATACCCGGATTGGATACCTTACAAAATGCGGTGATTCACCGCGCCGAGCTAGTCGTTACTCCGTTAGAAACCGAGCAGCGCTCCTTTTTCTTTTTTCCCAAAGCACTTTTTCTGGACCGTATCAATGCCAGCGGCGATACCGCCCGCATCTTTGATTTTGATATGAGCCCCAGGGATAACTTTAGTTCCTTTAGCTACGATTATGCCCGTTTTGGAGGTTTGTTATTGAGGGATAGTACCTATAAGTTTGATATTACCCGATATGTACAACGGATTGTGACCAACGACTCGTCGAATTTTACGCTTCGTATTCAAGCACCTCTTAGAACCTTCGCCTATTCATCTCAGTTTCGCCGGGTAAGCCAGATTGCCATCTCTGACCAGGTAGCCTATGGCCGAATCGTGATTGCCGGTGGTAACTTCATTAACCCTGCCAAGCGACTTCGTTTGCGAGTGGTCTATTCCAAGCTATAATTAAGGGGCGCTATTCTTTTTTAAATGAGGGCTAATCCTATCTTTGTAGCCCTAATCCTAAACCTGTATAACCATGCCCTATTTATTTACGTCGGAGTCTGTAAGTGAAGGACATCCCGATAAAGTGGCCGATCAGATCTCTGATGCCCTTATTGATAATTTTTTGGCTTTCGATCCACAATCAAAAGTAGCTTGCGAAACACTGGTCACTACCGGACAGGTCGTATTGGCCGGCGAGGTAAAGTCAAAGGCCTATCTCGATGTGCAAGAAATTGCCCGTGGTGTAATACGTAAGATCGGGTATACCAAGAGCGAATACATGTTCGAGGCCAGCAGTTGCGGAGTTTTATCTGCCATTCACGAACAATCTGCCGACATCAACCAGGGCGTAGACAGAAAGAAAAAAGAAGAACAGGGTGCCGGTGATCAGGGAATGATGTTTGGCTATGCTACCAATGAAACGGAGCATTATATGCCATTGGCCCTCGACCTGGCTCATAACCTATTGATAGAATTGGCGGCCATTCGCAGAGAAAAGAACTCCAAGATGCCTTATTTGCGTCCTGATGCCAAGAGCCAGGTGACACTCGAGTACGACGATAACAACCAGCCGGTTCGTATCGATGCCATCGTTATCTCTACGCAGCACGATGATTTCGATCAGGAGGCAAAAATGCTGCAGCGTATCAAAAATGATGTGATCAACATTTTGATCCCCCGCATCAAGACCAAGTATAAAAAGTATGCCAAGCTGTTCAACAGCGATATCAAATATCACATTAACCCTACCGGTAAATTTGTGATCGGTGGTCCTCATGGCGATACCGGACTTACCGGACGTAAAATTATCGTAGATACCTATGGCGGAAAAGGTGCGCACGGGGGTGGAGCCTTTAGTGGTAAAGATCCCTCTAAGGTAGACCGCTCGGCTGCCTATGCCACGCGTCATATTGCCAAGAACCTGGTAGCGGCCGGTGTAGCCGACGAGGTGCTTGTGCAGGTTTCTTATGCCATTGGTGTGGCCAAGCCCACCAGTATCAATGTCAACACATACGGAACGGCAAAGGTCAACCTCACCGACGGACAGATCGGATCGATCGTCGAGGGTGTATTTGATATGCGTCCTTATTTTATTGAGCAGCGTCTAAAACTGCGCAATCCCATGTACTCCGAAACGGCCGCCTATGGGCATATGGGTCGCTCTCCCCAGACCGTAGAAAAGGTATTTACAGCTCCCAATGGTAAGCAGGTCAAGCGTAAAGTAGAACTCTTTACCTGGGAGAAACTCGACTATGTTGCCAAAGTCAAAAAGGCGTTCGGCCTTCGCTAATTACCAGTGATCTTCTTTTATAAAGACCTGTCCGTGGTGGCAGGTCTTTTTTTTCTTTTCTTTGCTACGTGAAGACATTTAGAAAATCATCGCCTCGTCCGAAGAAAAATACACTCGTCGTAGGTACAGCCGCTGTGCTACAGGCATTCGAGCAGGGACCCGCGCTCGATCGTATTTATTTGGATACCAAATTGCAGGATGGGAATGCTGCGGCCATTCGTAAACTGGCCGCTGAACACGGTGTACCCATTCTGTACGTGCCCGCCATTAAGCTCAATAATTTCAATGCAGGAGAACACGGAGGTTGCGTTGCCCAAAAGTCACGGGTGCACTACAGCGCTTTACAAGATGTAATCTCGCAGACAGTAGAACGTGGGCAGGCGCCCCTTTTTTTGATACTTGACGGCATTACCGATATACGCAACATTGGGGGCATCGCCCGAACCGCTTATTGCACGGGCGTTCATGCACTGATTATTCCGGAACGCGGAGTGGGGGCCCTGCAAGAAGATGCCATACTTACTTCGGCCGGAGCGTTAGAGAAGATCGCCGTTTGCCGTGTACCCTCGTTATTGAAGGCGGTCGATACATTGCATTTGAATGGCATTCAGGTGCTGGCCGCCGCTATGCGATCGGCGACCGACGTATCGGCTGTCGACCTTACCTTGCCCGTTGCTATTGTAATGGGCAGCGAGGATAAGGGCATCTATCCGGCCTTGCAAAAGCAATGCGACCTTACTTTCTCTATTCCCATGCAAAACAATTTTGAGTCGTTGAACGTATCGGTGGCCACTGGTATTATTTTGTATGAGGCCATGAAGCAACGCATGCGATAAAAATGCATCTTTCTACGAGTAACCAACGCCATGAAGCCCTCTGTTAACATAAAGCTTATCGAATGCCCCCGCGATGCGATGCAGGGGTTTGAAAGAATAATAGATACGACCGACAAAGCATCGTATGTGCAGCAGTTACTAGAGGTAGGCTTCGATACCCTCGATATGGGCAGTTTTGTGTCGCCAAAGGCCATTCCTCAAATGGCCGATACGGCCGATGTGCTTCGCCAGCTTCCGGCTGCGACCTCTTCTTCTAAAATGTTGGTGATCGTGGCCAACGAAAGAGGGGCCCGCGAGGCACTGGCTTTTTCGTCCATCGATTATTTGGGCTTTCCTTTTTCGATTTCAGAGACCTTTCAGCAACGCAATACACGTTCTGGCCGCGAGGAGGCACTTCGAACCGTAGCCGCACTGCAAGAACTATGTGTAAAGGCTAGTCGTACATTGGTGGTATACCTTTCTATGGCTTTCGGCAATCCCTACGGCGATCTGTATCATCCCGACGAGGTATTGGAATGGGCGCATCGGTTACAGCCCTTGGGAATTACCATTTTTTCATTGGCCGACACCGTGGGGGTGGCTTCGCCCGAACTGATACATACGGTGACCCATGCTTTCAGAAAAGAATTTTCGGAAGCGGAGACCGGTTTGCATTTACATGCCGGCCCTACGGATTGGAAAGAAAAAGTAGAAGCCGGTCTTCAGGCTGGATGTACCCGCTTCGATGCCGCGCTTGGCGGCTTGGGTGGCTGCCCCATGGCCAGTGACCAGTTGGTGAGTAATCTCAACATGGAGCAACTGATACAATGGCTCGAAGAAAAAGGATATTCGACCGGGGTCGATAAAAAGCAATTGATGAGCTGTTCGTTACTGGCCCAAAAAATATTCGCTTAGCCATGCAGTGGCAACTACCCATTCAAATCAAAAGGCCGGATGCCACTATTGAGTACGGCCAACAATTATTATTGGTCGGTTCTTGTTTTACGGAACATATCGGCGAGGGATTAGGCGACTTAAGGTTTTCGGTCTTGCAAAATCCACATGGCATCTTATTTGGCCCCGACGCGGTTTGTCGATCTATTCACTCTTATATCGAAAACAAGCTGTATACCACGGACGATCTTTTTTTCTACCAGGAATGCTGGCATAGTTGGGATCATCACTCTCGCTTCTCCTCTGTTAGTCAGCAAGACTGTCTTACGGCTATCAATGCCGCTCAACAAGAGGCGCACACCTTTATCAACAAGACGGACTGGTTGATCGTGACCCTGGGTTCGTCCTTTTGCTACAAGTTGACGGAACAGGCAGACAGGGCCGGTTATCCACTGCATGGTCAGGTGGCCAATTGTCACCGGGCTCCGCAGCAATGGTTTTCGAAAGAGCTGATGCCGGTAGATGAGATCGTCAGCGTACTGCAAAAATGTTTTGCCGCATTTTATAATCTACGTCCTGATGCCCGGATTATAGTTACCGTTAGTCCGGTCAGGCATGTTCGAGATGGCGTGGTGGAGAATAATCGCAGCAAGGCTCGTTTATTCGAGGCATTGCAACGTCTCGAACAGCAAGGCATCCCCTTTTATTATTTTCCGGCCTACGAGTTGGTCATCGATGTGCTAAGGGATTATCGGTTCTATGATATCGATCTGGTGCATCCTAACTACGCGGCCACTTCGTATGTGCTCGATCAGTTTATGCAACATTGTGTCGGTGCCGAAACAAGGACACTGGCCGAGCAGGTCAAAAAAGTAGTTACGGCCATGCGGCATCGTCCTCGCCAGCCCGAAACTCATTCGCATCGGCAGTTTTTATTACAACAGCTAGCCATGGCTCAATCGATACAAGCGCAGCACCCGCAGATCGATCTTCGTCGAGAGATCGCCTATTTTACCCAGGCATCCAGCCACTGAGTTAAGCGATGCTGAATCGATAATTTTTTTTCAACAGTTCTTCGAGCGAGCACAGCAAAGAGAATTGGTGTTCGGCCCGCTCGCGATTTTGTCCCTCTCTTTGTATTTGATAGTAACGATCGCCCTGTAGATAGTCCGTTAAGAAACGTAAGGACTGCATATAGATCATGAATAGGCCAGCTGCATGTAGCAGTTCTTTTTCGGTAGTGGTCAATTGGTCTTTGAGGATATGGTGATAGCTATTGAAGATGGTTTCGTACGCCGCAGGCAAGACAACCACATTTTGGGGATGCTTAGTGTTCTCTTCTGCAGAGGCGGCCATTGAGCGGACCATATCGCCCAGATCGGAAAAGAAATAGCCTGGCATGGTTGTATCCAAGTCTGTGATGGCCACCACCTGTTGGCCGGTTTGGTCAAAGAGCAGATTGCTGAGTTTGGCGTCATGATGCATCACCCTTTTTTTAAACTGATCGGGCGAGGCAATTACCTGGCTATATAGTTGCACATATGCCTTTCTTGCAAGAAGGGCTTCGACTAGTTGGCCGGTCTCTGCCAGGCGTCTCGGGTCGCCATTTTGTGTGGCCTGCTGAAACTGGGAAAACCGCAGCGAGAGGTCATGAAAATTTTCGAGGGTAGGGTACAGCAGACCGGTTGGCAGATCGCTGAGTAGCGTGGTAAAAGCGGCATACCCTTGTACGGCCTGCTCCAATAGTCGCAGGTTAGTGGTGCTATGAAAAGTTTTGGCAGAAAGGAATTCGGCCGCTCTCCAGTATTGATTGTTGGTATCGCAAAACAGCCAAGATTTATCTTTAAAAGAGAGTGGTTGAGCCATGCGATGCGCTTCGCTTCGAGCTTGTAGGGCCGCATAGATCGTATTAAGATTATTGGCGATTCGGTCGGGGTGCAAGAAAACGGAGCTATTGATCTGTTGTAAAAAAACTTGCTTTCCATCGTTGGTAGCGGCACAGTACGAATAATTGATCAATCCGTTGCTGATAGGTTCGCAACGCACAGGGACGGTCGTTCCCCAAAAGGCTGCCACGGCTTCTTGTACGAGAGGTTGATCCATATCAATGAATTCGGTCTCCTCTAACTTCTAGCGATTCGATTACGGCCGCCTCGTAGCGTAGCCATTCCTTCCATCTTTTTCTCACTTTTTCCTTATCGATGTAATGATCGGCCAGGTTAATGAAAAGCGTGTAGTGTCCGGCCTCGCTTTCCATGAATTTTCTGTAGAATTTTCGCAAATAGGCATCATCCAGTCCTTCGCTCAGTCGTTTGAATCGCTCACAACTTCTGGCTTCAATAAGGGCCATGGTCAGCAATTGATCGAGTAGTCTGCCCTCTGGACTGCCTCCTTTTTGCTGAAACTCGAGCAACGCATTCACATAAAGGTCTTTTCGTTGTTTGCCCAGCCGAAGCCCTCGTTTTTCCAATTCGGCCAGCACGGCTCGAAAATGACCCCACTCCTCGGTAACGATCGGGGAAAGCTCTTTGACGATCAACTCATGCGAAGAGTACCGCTGTATAAGCGATATGCAAGTGGTGGCGGCCTTTTGCTCGCAGTAGGCATGATCGGTTAGAATGTCTTCGAGCGATAGGGCAGCCAGATCTACCCATCGGGGATCGGTGGGTAATTGCAGCCGTAAGATGGTTTGGGTATCGGTCGAATGATTCACAGGTCAAAACTAAGCTATCGGCTGATAATCAAGGCCAAGCAGCTCCAAAATTGTAAAAAAACAGGCCTAAATCCCTTGCTATTCGGGGCACAGGCCTTACCTTTGCCGCCCTGATGTCGGATGAATCAGATAATCGGATGAAAAATTAAAATTTACCAAGATGCCTTTAGCAAAAGAAAAAAAAGCAACCATTATCTCTCAGTATGCCGGTAGCGCTACCAACACCGGTTCAATCGAGGGACAGATCGCACTGCTCACCGAGCGGATCAGCCAGATCAGCGATCATCTTCAAACCAACAAGAAAGACTTCTCTACACACCGGGGCCTTATGCAGCTGGTAGGTAAGCGCAAGCGTCTTCTCAATTACTTGCAAAAGCATAACCTGAGCGGTTACCGTAAGTTGATTGAGCAGTTGGGAATCAGAAAATAATTTTATTGGCAAGAATATATGGACGACCTGTTGTCTTTTGCAAAATAAAAGACCAGGGCCGTATCGTAGCGTTGAGCGCTACTCCAAATTCTGCCCACTTGTATAACAGAGACAGGGTCTCTAAAAAATTCGTGTATGTTACAACAACCTATTAGTAAAAAATTTGATATCGGTCAAGGCCGCATCGTTACGATCGAAACGGGTCGTTTAGCCCGTCAGGCCGACGGAGCTGTTACGGTATCTATGGGCAATTGCATGATCTTGGCCACCGTGGTCGCCAATCGTGAGCCTAAGGAAGGACAAAGCTTTTTTCCATTGACAGTCGATTATCAAGAGAAATTCGCCGCTGCAGGACGTATTCCAGGATCTTTTTTTAAGCGTGAGGCAAAACTCAACGATTACGAAGTGCTTACCAGTCGTTTGATCGACCGTGCGCTTCGTCCGCTGTTTCCCGAAGATTATTTCTGCGACGTGCAAGTATTGGTTACGCTAGTTTCTAGCGATCCTGAGATTATGCCCGATGCGTTGGCCTGTCTGGCCGCTTCTGCCGCTCTTGCGGTTTCTGATATTCCCATCAAAGAGATCATCTCTGAGGTGCGTGTATCTCGCGTAGACGGAGAGTTCATCATCAATCCCACGCGCAGCCAAATGGAAAAATCCAATATGGATTTTATTGTTGCGGCTACTGAAAAGAACCTGATGATGGTCGAAGGAGAGGCGCAGGAGTGTAGCGAGGAAGATCTTTGCAAGGTACTCGAGCTGGCCCATGACGCCATTCGTATTCAGGTCAAGGCGCAACAAGAATTAAGAGCTTTGGCAGGTGTAACCTCCAAGCGGGACTATACCAAACCGGCTACTGACGAAGCCCTCAAGGCAAAGATCTATGCTTTTGCGCAGCCTAAGGTATACGAGGTGGCCAAAGGTAAATTCAGTAAGCATGAGCGGTCTGACCGCTTCGATGCCATCAAGACCGAATTGATGAGCTATCTTAAAAAAGAGGCCGGTCTTACCGACGCAGACAGTTTACCCGATCTGACCAAAAAATTGGCCAGTGTCTATTACGGCGACCTGCAGTACGATGTGGTCAGGGATATGATACTGGACGAAAAGGTGCGTCTCGATGGTCGCGACCTTGAGACCGTGCGTCCGCTCGATATGGAAGTGGATGTGCTGCCTTCTCCCCATGGATCTTCATTGTTTACAAGAGGAGAGACCCAATCATTGACGACCGTTACCCTTGGTACTCCCATGGATGAATTATTAGTTGAGAGTGCCGCTAAATCTGTCGATTCGAAGTTTTATCTGCATTATAATTTTCCTCCTTTCTCTACCGGAGAAGTAAAGATGATGCGTGGACAAAGCCGTCGCGAGGTGGGCCATGGTAATCTCGCACAGCGTTCGCTCAAGCAAATGATGCCCAGCGGAGATTTTCCATATACGGTTCGTGTGGTCAGCGATATTTTGGAATCTAATGGTTCTTCTTCAATGGCTACCGTTTGTGCCGGTTCGCTGGCACTGATGGATGCGGGTGTGGGTATTCCCAAGCACGTATCTGGTGTAGCCATGGGTCTTATTACCAAAGGTGATAAGTATGCCATCCTTACCGATATATTGGGTGATGAGGACCATTTGGGCGATATGGACTTTAAAGTTACCGGTACCCGCGAAGGTATCTGTGGCGTTCAGATGGACATAAAGGTAGACGGGTTAAAGATGGAGGTGATGCGCAAGGCGCTCGACCAAGCTCGTCGTGGTCGTCTGCATATTTTGGACGCGATGTATAATTGTATTGCTGCCTCTCGTGAGGATGTTAAGCCGCACGCACCTCGTATGGTCAAGTTGTTTATCGATAAAGAATTTATCGGTGCTGTGATAGGACCCGGTGGTAAGGTTATACAAGAGATCCAGCGTGAAACAGGAACTACCATCACCCTCGAGGAGATCAACAACAGAGGTGAGGTCAGCATCTTTAGCGTCAACAAAGAGGGAGTCGATAAAGCCGTATCTTGGATCAAGGGTATTGTGGCCGTACCACAGATCGGTGACACCTACGATGCCGTTGTAAAATCCATTATGCCTTTTGGCGCCTTTGTAGAGTTTTTACCCGGTAAGCAAGGGTTGGTGCATATCAGCGAGGTAAGCTGGAAGCGATTGGAAACGCTCGAAGGATTAGTAAAAGAAGGAGATGCCATGAAAGTTAAACTCATTGGAACCGATCCTAAGTCCGGAAAGTTCAAGCTTTCGCGCAAGGCACTGATCCCAAAACCCGATCAGCAATCACCTGCTGAGAATGCCTGATCGCTCAAGAGATAGAAAACTAAGCCCTGCTTCGGCAGGGTTTTTTTATAATAAGTCGATCTTTACGTCAAGTTCATTTTATGACCTGTTCGTATACTGAAGTTTCTTTTTTGTCCGTTTCGCCGGAGCAGACCGACAGGCTTATCGCTATGTTGGGTGAGGTAGGTTATGAGGGGTTCGAAGAAAGAGAGCGAACATTGCTAGCTTACATTCCTGCCGGGCAATTCGATGCGACAATCGTGGAGGAGATCACCCGCACCTTATCGGTCTCGTATACTACAAAAGAGATACAGCCGACCAATTGGAATGCGCAATGGGAATCGAACTTCGAACCCGTTACCATCAGTAATTTTTTACATATCAGGGCCTCTTTTCATCCACATCGCTCGCATACGCAACACGAGATCGTTATCACTCCCAAAATGAGTTTTGGTACGGGGCATCATGCTACCACGCAGTTGATGGTGACCGAAATGAGCAAATTGAACTGGGAGCAAACAGCGGTTTTCGATTTTGGAACCGGTACCGGTATTCTGGCCATTTTGGCATCAAAACTAGGTGCCCGTCGCATACTGGCCATTGACAATGATACGTGGAGTATACAGAACGCTACCGAGAATGCTGCTGCAAATGCGTGTAATTCCATAACGTTCGAACTTGCGCATATGCCTCCATTGTCAGATCGATTCGATCGTATCGTGGCCAATATCAATCTAACGATTCTCGTTGCACATTTACCCCATCTGGCTCGTTTGTTGAATACAGGCGGTCAATTGTTGCTCAGTGGGCTGCTGTGTTCCGATCGAGCTACTATTGAACCGGTCTGTTTGGCGCAAGGGCTACGCATAGAGTCGGTGCAAGTGCAAGGCGACTGGATGATGATGCGTCTGGTATATTAACAAATTGTCATATTTTTGTAGAGCCAGTTTGTAATGAACGAGATTCTGCTAACCCTCATTGCCTACCTTCTGGGTAGTGTGCCTACGGCTGTTGTCGTCGGGAAACGTTTTTTCAATATCGATGTAAGAGAATACGGAAGCGGTAGTGCCGGCGCCACCAATGTATACCGCTTACTCGGACCCAAGTGGGGCGTTCTCGTGATGGTCGTTGATATGCTTAAAGGGGTGCTGGCCGTTCAGCTGGCGTTGCTACTTCCTGACTACGAGCCAGAGGGAATGGCCTTTCAAAATCTTCAAACCCTACTAGGGCTGGCCGCCGTTGTGGGCCATATATTCCCGATCTGGGCCGACTTTAGGGGAGGAAAGGGGGTAGCCACCATCTTTGGGATGGTACTGGGTATTTCTCCGCTTACTGCCGTGGGCTGTGTTACGATCTTTTCACTGGTGCTTTATCTGACCCGTTTTGTTTCGCTCAGCAGTATACTGGCCAGCATTAGCTTTCCAATTTTTATTTTGGTCGTTTTCAATGTCGATAATCCACTCTATCGGGTTTTTGCCATAACCGTTGCCCTGCTTGTCTTGCTTACTCACCAAAAGAACATCGGTCGTTTGTTGAAGGGCAAGGAGGGGAAACTCCCCATTTTAAAAGGTCGAGATCGTCGCCGGGAACAACGCAACAAATAATGCAATTTAATTGGCTGATTTTCAGTAATCTTCTGAAATTGTCTGCATTTCTATCGTAGATTTTCGTGTTATGATAGGCCTCAGTTAGGCGAAAATTCGTTAATTTTACGACCCTGCTAAAGTTTTGCCTATGTCACAGCCCCTGTTCGAAAAACTACAACTGGCCGATGAAAAAAACCTCCTAATCCAGGGCCTACCTTCCTCTATAGAAAAACAGTTCAGCAAGCTCTCCTTTGCTAAAAATATGACTCCGCTGCTCAAGAGCAGAAAGATCGACTTTGCTTTGGTATTTGCGGTAAATGAGAATCAACTCAATGGTATTCTGAGGGATGTGATGCCTTCTTTAAAGGAAAATTCTAAGTTTTGGGTAGCCTATCCAAAAAGCACATCCAAGATCGTAACCGACCTTAACCGCGAAGCCAGTTGGAACCAGCTGACCGGGGGCGGGTATGAGAGCATCGAGCGCGTAGAGCTCGATCATGTGTGGAGTGCCCTTCGCTTTACCCGCTGCGAGGTAGAAGTGGCTAGCGAATAATTACGCTTCCTGACTGCTTTCCCAATGCCATTTCCATTTGTTTCAAATGGTCGTGTGTTTGCAACAGCACGCTGAATTCTTCGGCACTGTGTTGTTTTTCCAGGTCTTGCTGATTTTCCAGCAGCATTCTTTTGATCTTTCGAAGCTTTAAATAATGAATGGCCGATAGTATCGCCTCGGGCGAACGGTCCTCTTCGGCTTTTAAGAACTGGTGCAAGCTGCTCTCTTGACCAGCCGATAGCGTGTTGATAAAGCGTTCGTAGTCTTGTTCGAACAAACGCGACTGATAGCCGGTTTGTTGGCTGAATTCTGTTTTCCAGCGGCTGCTCTCTTCGTGTGGAAATTGGAGCAGCGAAACGGCAAGCGTGCTAAGCTGCTGGTCGGGGTGTTGTACGAAATACTGCGGACCTTGAGGATCTTCTCCGTTTGCGCGGAGCGTTCGGTAGGCGGCAAAGAGTTTTTGAACCTCCTGGTTCTCCAGTAGACTTTCGTCAGCGATCTCCTCCAAGAGGTAGTCACTTACTTTTTGTGAAGCATTCCAGGGGCGGTGCCCGTATTCGAGCAAGATGCGAGCCACTTCTTTTTCTTGTAATTCATCTCGAAAAAGTAGCAAGAAAGTAGCATCGTCAAATCCACTTGCTGCCGATCGTTGCGCATTCTCTTCGATGACCACCGACGAAAGGGGAGCGGCCTTTCGCTCCTGGGCTTGCAGACGGTCACGAATATATTTATTGACCAGCGTATGAAGACCCGCCTCATCGATCTTTAATACGGCCGCGCACTGCTTGATGTAATCTTGTTGCTTGGTAAAATCCTCTGCCTTGTTGATCCGCGAAATGGTCTCGGCCATTCGGTTAACTACCGCTGCCTTTTGGGCCGCATCGCTACCGGCATCACGCAAGGCTACTTCGAGCTGAAAAAGAATCACATCCTTTTTATGCTGTTGCACGAAGGTCCGAAAGGCAGCAGCACCCACTTTGTTGACATAGCTATCGGGATCATCTCCGTCGGGAATAAGCACCAGCTGCACTTGAAGGCCTTCTTCGAGCGCCAGGTCTAAACCACGAAGTGCCGCTTTGATACCGGCCGCATCACCATCGTAGATGATGGTCAGATTGTTGGTATATTTTTTGACCAAGCGCAGTTGATCGGGAGTAAGGGCCGTGCCGCCGGAGGCCACCACATTTTCGATGCCAGCCTGGTGAAGCGATAACACATCGGTATAACCTTCTACGAGCAAACATTCATTGGCCTTATCGATCGCTTGCCGTGCAAAATAAGATCCATAAAGCACCTTGCTTTTTACATAGATCTCGTTTTCGGGCGTATTGATATACTTCGGAGCCGAATCGTTTTTCTTGAGCGTTCTGGCGCCAAAGCCCAGCACCTTTCCGCTGTGATTGTGAATGGGAAAAATGATCCTTCCGCGATAATTATCGGTGAGCTGATCGTAGCGGTTGGCCACCAGTCCCGATTTGATCATCAGTTCGGGATTGAATTGAGCCGTCAATGCCGCCTGGGTAAAAGCATCCTTTTGCTCGGGGTTGTAGCCGAGTTGAAACTTCTGAACGATCGCATCCGTGAATTCGCGTTCTCTGCAATAGGCCAGTCCTATATCTTGTCCTTCTTCTGTATCGTGAAGTTGTTTGGTAAAGAACTGCTGCGCGAACTGGTTAAGGGCAAATAAACTATCTGCCGTTTGAAGCTGCTGCCGCTGTTCATCGTTTATAAACGTTTCTTCGATCGCGATATCGTAACGTTGGGCCAGCCATTTGAGCGCCTCTGGATAACTGTATTTTTCGTGCTCCATTACAAAGCTGATGGTATTGCCGCTTTTGCCGCATCCAAAGCATTTGTAGATCTCCTTACTGGGAGAGACGGTAAATGAAGGCGTCTTCTCGTTATGAAAAGGACAAAGCCCGAGCAGGTTGGTACCTCTCTTTTTTAGCTTTACAAAACTTCCGATCACATCCGTGATGTCGGTTCTTGCTAAAATTTGCTGTATGGTGGCCGGTGAGATCAAGGGAAGGCAAGTTACTTAATAAAACCCCAATCGTCTTTCTTAACCCAGATCTTCGTACCGAATACAATCGCGCAGATCTTTTTCAGCGTAGCTAAGACCATACTGGGACAGCACCTCTTGCGGAACTCCGTCCCAGCGATTGGGCTGGTTTCCTTGGTAGTCAAGATCCTTAACGCCAATGGCCGAGGTATAGAAACCCGTGGCGGTCAGGTCACGGAGCAGCGAAAAGAACTGCACGCCCTGCTGCACTTTTTTACTTGATTTTTGAGGGTAGGCGATCTGGTCGATCAGCGATAGCCGTTGTTCCTGGGTACAGGACCTAAAGGGATGTCCGTAAGAGCGAATACTATAAAGTTCGAGCCAACGCAGTCCGCCCCGTAATGGAACTTGGTGTTGAGGCATGTCTTTTACAATGAACTCCAAAAACGACGGTACGCCTGCTTCGCTGGCACTGCCACTTACTTCGTCTTTGGGTATGATGATGTCGACCAAAACGGTAAGGGTGGCCATTTCGTCTTCGGTAAAGAAGTTTTTCTGCTCCAGTAATTTTTGTTCCATCAAGACTTCGTCTGGATTTCTATCGAGCGAGAAAGACGCGGCATCTTTTTGTGGCTTTTTGCTCTCGGGAGCGCATGACCCAATGGCCAGTGGTGTAGCTAGGGCACCCGTTGCCAGTAATTTGAGCGATTTTCTTCTATCCATCAGAGTTGATTTTTTTTAAGTTGATCGACGATATATTCCGAGGCGCGCATCGATAAGGCCAAAATAGTCCACGTGATGTTCTTATCGGCTTGAGACACGAACTGTCCACCATCCACACAAAACAAGTTCTTACAATCGTGGGCCTGGCTCCATTTATTGAGTGCCGATCGTCGGGGATCATTTCCCATGCGTACGGTTCCGGCTTCGTGAATGATCTCTCCTGGTTTGCTCAAACCCCAATTGTTCGATGCATCGTCGTCTCCGCCCCAGGTTACGATGGCTCCCATATTGTGCATAATTTCTTTAAAGGTCTCTTTCATGTGGCGAGCCTGTCTGATCTCGTGCTCACTCCATTTTACATTGAACTTTAGCACAGGTATTCCGTATTGATCGACCTTGCCGGGATCGATGGCGCAATAATTGCTTTCAAGCGGTATTGCTTCGCCACGTCCTGCCATGCCGACCCCGCAACCATAGAAGTAACGGTAATCTTCTTTCAGAGAAGCTCCATATCCTCCGGCCTCTTTCTTTTTTCCTTTGACCAAATATTTACCATTGAGATGTTCGATACCCCAATTGAAACCATAAGAGGGTTGACTCATGCCCCCCCAATATTCAATATGATATCCTCTGGGAAAATCGAGTTTTTTATTGTCGAGCCACCAGGGAGAATAGATGTGCGCCCCGCCAACGCCATCTTCGTTGTATCGCTTTCGACCGAACAAAGAGGGGAGAATGCCACCCATGGCCGCCCCTGTGGAGTCATGCAGGTATTTACCCACCACATTGCTGTTATTGGCCAGTCCGTTGGGATGTCTGGCAGAAACGGAGTTAAGTAGCAGTCTCGCGCTCTCGCAGGCGCTGGCGGCCAGAATAACCACGCGTCCCTCTACCTGGTATTCTTGCAGATCGAGTTTGTTGACATAAGAAACACCGGTAGCCAGTCCCTCTTGGTTGGTCTGTACTTCTCGTACCATGGCATTGGTGACCAGTTCGACATTTCCGGTTTGCAGGGCGGGATAGATCAGTACATTGGTCGAAGAAAAATCGGCTTTGGCCATACTGCAGTTTCGGTTGCATTGTCCGCAGTAAAAGCAAACACCTCTACCGGCATCGTTGGGAATAGACTTGGTTAAAATAGAAAGCCTGGAAGGGATCACTTTTACACCACTTTGCACCGCACTATTTCTGATCAACAGTTCATGAAGGCGGGGTTTGGGAGGAGGTAAGAAATAGCCATCGGGATCATTGTCGAGGCCTTCGTTAGTGCCAAAGATCCCGATCAGTTGATCGATCTTGTCATAATAAGGTTTGATGTCTTCGTAGCCTATAGGCCAATCGTCTCCGAGACCATCGATACTTCTTCGCTTAAAATCTTTGGGGCCGAATCGAAGGGAAATGCGCCCCCAGTGATTGGTACGTCCTCCCAGCATACGAGCCCTCCACCACATAAAGTCGGTATCTGACTCGGTAGAGAAGGGTTCTCCCTCTATTTTCCACCCTCCGTAGCAAGCATCAAAATCGCCAAAAGGTCTATGTGATGTGCTGGCTCCTCTGCGCGGAGAATCCCAAGGGTTCTTAAGTTGTGTGATATTTTTTTGCGGATCGTAGTGATGTCCGGCTTCGAGTAAACAGACCTTTAATCCAGCTTTGGCCAGTACATAGGCTGCCATTCCACCCCCGGCTCCTGATCCTACGATAACGGCGTCAAAGCGCTTGGCTTTTTTCTTAATTTGCAATTCTCCCATACAAGCTTTTATAAGAAACAACAATATAAATAAATTTACCTTTCTACCCATGCGTTGTTTATCTTTCTTGCATAGTATCCTGCTATTGATCACCACCTTGCTTGGTAACACTATTTGGGGACAAGTTTCCACTAATGAGACATGGCCCGTTTATGTGCAACAGGACCTGGGCGTTTCTTATAGGGCCTCCGGTTCAACTTTTAAAGTATGGGCTCCGCTGGCACAAGCGGCCCGTTTGCATCTTTACAGAGAGCCGGTGGGCGGACAAGGCCGTGTCATAGACATGCAGCCGGGAAATGAGGGGAGTTGGCAGGTCTCCGTACCGGAAAATTGTGAGGGGCTTTATTATACGTTTCAGGTCTACAATAAGACCGCATTAGGCTATGCCTGGTCGCAAGAGGTGTCCGATCCCTATGCGGTAGCTACGGGTGTCAACGGCGTGCGAGCTGCGATCGTCGATCTTGCTAAAACGGATCCTCCTGGTTGGGATCGGGGTCGTCTTTCTGTTGGAGCAACGAATGCCCCTGTTATTATTTACGAACTTCATATACGCGATGCCAGTATGGATGTTAGTTCGGGTATCGTTCAAAAAGGAAAATATCTGGGCCTTACCGAGACGGGCACTAAAAATAAATTCGGAGCAGCTACCGGTCTCGATCACCTTGCCTCGTTAGGGGTAACACATGTGCACCTGCTTCCTTTCTTTGATTTCAGATCGAGTGATGAATCTTCGTTACTGCCTCCATACAATTGGGGGTACGATCCGCTTCATTATAATACGCCGGAGGGTACTTATGCCACAACAGTGAGCGACCCTGCGGTACGCATACGCGAATTAAAGAAAATGATACTGGCCTTTCACCAACGAGGATTAAAAGTAGTCATGGATGTTGTCTATAATCATACGGGGCTCACTGAATCATCTCACTTTGAACAACTGGTGCCTGGTTATTATTACAGAAGAAAGCCCGACGGAACCTTTTCGAATGCGTCCGCTTGTGGAAACGAAACGGCCAGTGAAAGACCTATGTTCAGAAAATTCATGCTCGAATCGCTGCTGTTTTGGACAAAGGAATATCATATCGATGGGTTTAGATTCGATCTGATGGGCATTCATGACATTGCCGCCATGAACGAAATAGCGAGCACCTTACGCAGCCACCGACCCGACATTCTGTTATATGGAGAAGGGTGGACGGCAGGTTCCTCTCCCTTGCCCGACTCGTTGCGCGCGCTAAAAAATCAAGTGAGCCGTCTCGATGGTATCGCGGTATTCGGCGACGAATTCAGAGATGGCATCAAGGGCTCTGTATTTGATTTTCATCAACCCGGATTTGTGAGCGGAGCTTTTTCGAATCAGGCATCGATCGCGTTCGGTGTAGTGGGGGCGGTTGCTCATCCGCAAATTGAGTACAGCAAGGTCAATTATAGCAAGTCGGCATATGCTACGTTGCCCCAACAGATGATCGCCTATGCTGACTGCCACGATAATCATACACTATGGGATCGTTTGTCGCTGTCAGCTCCTTCTTATAGTGAGGCCGATCGAAAAAAAATGCATCAATTGGCGCTGGCCATGGTGCTGACCTCACAGGG